>JAURMS010000270.1 GCA_030830595.1 Gammaproteobacteria bacterium
CACCCGTTCGCCGCTCGCCGCCAGGGTTGCCCCCGCGCTGCCGCTCGACTTGCATGTGTTAAGCACGCCGCCAGCGTTCAATCTGAGCCAGGATCAAACTCTTCAGTTCAAAGTGTTGAGCTGAAAACGAGACCCAAGCTGCTCCGACTTCGCCCGTTTCCGGGCATTGCTGGACACTTGGTTACTCGCAGTTATGGCGCCAATGACGCCCGACGCGAGTCCCCACACAAATTACCTGCTGTTTGTTAAAGAGCGCCCCGACGGCCAAGCGGCGGGGAGACCGACCATTTTACGTCAAGGAAGGGCGCTGTCAACACCCGCTTTGGACACAAAACACCCCCCGAGACCCGTTTCCGGGTCACTCGGTCAGGGGGCCGCGCAGTATAGCGGGGGCGCCGCCCCTGTCAACGCTCAATTGCCGAGACCGAGGGGCAGGCCAAGACCCCAGTAGGCCAGCAGGAACAGGCTCCAGCCGACGAGCAGGGCCAGCGAGTAAGGCAGCATCAGCGCAACCACCGTGCCGATGCCGGTATCGGTCACGTAGCGCCGACAGAACATCACCACCAGCGGGAAATAAGGCATCAACGGCGTGATGATGTTGGTGCTGGAATCGCCCACGCGATATGCGGCCTGCGTGAGGTCGGGTGAAACACCGATCTGCATCAGCATGGGCACGAAAATAGGGGCAATCAACGCCCATTTCGCCGAGGCCGAACCCACCAGCAGGTTGATCACTGCAGTCAGCAGGATGATGCCGACGAGCGTCGCCGCCAGTGGAAGTCCCGAAGAACGCAGCCAGTCCGCACCCTCGAGTGCGAGCAGGATTCCAAGGTTGGACTGGCCGAAGGCAGCGATGAACTGCGCAGCGAAGAAGGCCATGACCATGTAGTAGCCCATGCCACTCATCGACCTGGTCATACCCTCCACTACGTCACGGTGGGTCTTGAAGCGCCCGGAAACATAGCCGTAGACCACGCCCGGAACCAGGAACAGCACAAATATCAGCGGCACGATGGCCTTCATCATGGGAGCGGCAGCGGAAGTGAGCGCGCCATCGCTGGCCCGCCAGGCGGAGCCGGCCGGCCAGGCGGTCACGACCAGCAACAGCACGCCCCCCAGCAGCGCCGCCAGCGCCCAGCGCAGCGCGCGCCGCTCCGCCGGTTGCAGTTCACCTTCGACCCCGGCCTCGCCCAGCTCGCCATCCAGCCTGGTGCCCGTCAGGCGCGGCTCGACGACCCGATCCGTGAGGTACCAGCCGATCAGGATCACCAGCAGTGACGAAGCAACGGTGAAAAACCAGTTGTTCAACGGATTGATCACCATAGTCGGATCGACCAGTTGCGCGGCCGACTGGGTCAGGCCGGCCAGCAGCGGGTCCAGGCTCGAGGGCACGAAATTTGCGCTGAAACCGCCCGACACGCCAGCGAACGCAGCGGCGATCCCGGCCAGCGGATGACGACCCGCAGCAAGAAAGATCACGCCGCCGAGCGGGATGACCAGCACGTAACCAGCATCGGCGGCCGTGTGACTGACGATGGCCACGGTGATGAGCATCGGCGTCAACAGCCCACGGGCGGTGATCGCCAGCAGTGCCCGCAGGCTGCCGCTGATGAATCCCGCGTGATCCGCTACCCCGATGCCCAGCATGGCGACGAGCACCACGCCCAGCGGATGGAAGTTCACGAAGGTGGGCACGAGGCCGGCAAAGAACTCGAGCAGGTTGGCAGGCGCCAGCAGGTTCTTGATTGCCAGCGGCTCACCGCTGCGCGGGTCCACCTGGGAGAAGGACATATCGGCCAGCAGGCCGCTGACCAGAAACACCAGCAGTAGCAGTGCAAGAAACAGCATGGCCGGATCAGGCAGCCGGTTGCCGGCGCGTTCAACGGCGTCGAGCCAACGATTCATCCTGGGGCCTCCCGATTCGTTCATGACGTCACCGTCACGCGCACGAATGCGCGCTTGCCGGCCTGAAGGACGTAGCTGCCGCCCGGCTGTAGCGACGCATCGCGATCCATCACCCGCTCGCCATCGACCCGGACCGCGCCCTGATCAATCAGCCGATACGCAGCAGAAGCACTGGCTGCCACCTGCGCCTCGCGCAGGGCCGTGGCCAGCTTGAGTGCGCCGCCTGCAGCCGGCAGGGTGAACTCGGGCATCTGCTCGGGAACCTGGCCATCGCGGAAGCGGGCGAGAAACTCGGCCTTCTGGCGTTCGCCGCTGCCCTGACCGTGGAAACGGTCGACGATCTCGGCGGCGAGTTCGAACTTCACGTCGCGTGGATTGCGACCGGCAGTCACGGCCTCCCGCAAGGCCGAGATATCGGTCGCAGGCCTGAACGACAGCAGTTCGAAGTAACGCCACATCAGCGTGTCGGAAATGGACATCAGCTTGCCGAACATCTCACCGGCCGCCTCGGTAATGCCCACGTAGTTGCCGAGCGACTTGGACATTTTATTGACCCCGTCCAGGCCCTCCAGCAACGGCATGGTCAGCACCACCTGCGGCTCCTGGCCATAGTCGGCCTGCAGTTGCCGGCCGACCAGCAGGTTGAAGGTCTGGTCCGTGCCGCCCAGCTCGACATCAGCCTCGAGGGCGACCGAGTCGTAGCCTTGCACCAGTGGGTACAGGAATTCGTGAATGGCGATCGGCTGCCCGGAGCGATAGCGCTTGGAGAAATCATCACGCTCCAGCATGCGCGCCACCGTATGCCGCGCCGCCAGTTCGATCATGCCCGCGGCGCCGAGCGCACCCATCCACCGTGAATTGAAGTCGATCAAGGTCCGCTCTGGATCCAGGATCTTGAAGATCTGTTCCTGGTAGGTTCGGGCGTTGTCCTCGACGTCGGCCGGGGTCAGCCTCGGCCGGGTTGCGCTCTTTCCGGTAGGGTCGCCGATCATCCCGGTAAAGTCACCGATCAGGAAGATCACCTGATGGCCGAACTCCTGGAACTGGCGCATCTTGTTGATGAGCACGGTGTGGCCGAGGTGCAGGTCCGGCGCCGTCGGATCGAAGCCGGCCTTGATTTTCAAGGGCCGGCCGCGCGCCAACTTCCGTTCGAACTCGGCCTCGACCAGGATCTCGTGGACCCCGCGTCGCAATTCCGGCATCTGTTCAGCAGCAGTGAGCATCGTTTTCCCCAACCAGCCTGAGGACGAAGATACGCGCTGCCCGGGCCAGCTACAAGCCGGGAAGAACTCTAGGAAACGCAGACAACTCCTTGAATTAAGTGACAGAATACCTTGACGATCCGTGTGCCGTTGGGTAGTTTCAGCCTTTCGGAACCGGTCCGGGGTCGTGGTGCTGCAGCAAGCCTCCTTGAATGTTGGTGACGCGGGTTCATCCCGGCCGCGGGTCTATCGGCTGGGCGTGTTGGCTGCTGCCGTCGTGGCCTGCGTGGCCATGGCTTACGGCCGGCCCGCTTCCGAGCAGGATCCGGCAGTCGCCGCGGCTGCCACGGAGGCTGTCCAGTCCGGGCCATTGAGCGGCCTGGCGACCTTCCAGTTCGAGGAGGTGGTCATCCGGGCCAATGACACGCTCGACGGTGTGTTCAGGCGACTCGAACTGTCCCTCGCCGACCTCGCAGAACTGCGTGCACTGCCCGACGTGCGGCGCAGCCTCGACCGACTGCGCCCCGGTGACATCATCCTGCTCACCCATCTCGACGGCGAACTCAAGACGCTGACCCGTCGGCTGTCGGACACGGCCACCCTCACGGTGCGACGCGCGGCAGATGGGTTTGCCGCGGACATCATCGAGAACCCGCTGGAGCAATCGCCGGCGTCGATGAGCGGCAGCATCGACAGCTCGCTGTTCTCATCGGTGTCCGAGGCCGGCGGAACGGACGGCCTGGCCATCGCGCTGGCCGACGTCTTCAAGTACGACATCGACTTCGTCAACGAGGTCCGGCAGGGCGATCGGTTCGTGGTGACATGGCAGCAGGAATTCCAGGACGGCGAATTCGTCCGTGACGGCGAGATACTCGCTGCCCAGTTCGTCAACCGGGGCAAGGTTTTCAGGGCCGTGCGCTACGTGATGCCGGACGGCTCGGTCGAATACTTCACTCCTGAGGGAAACAGCGTTCGCAAGGCCTTCCTGCGCTTCCCGGTGGCCTTTGGTCGGGTGTCCTCCGGGTTCAACCTCGCACGCCGGCACCCGGTGCTGAACCGCGTCCGGGCGCACAAGGGGATCGATTTCGCGGCGCCGGTGGGCACACCGATCAAGGCTGCCGGCAGCGGTCGGGTCACCTTCCGCGGCAATAACGGCGGCTACGGCAGGGCGGTCATCCTCTCTCATCCGGGCAGTGTCACCACCCTGTACGCGCACATGTCGCGCTTTGCCAACGGACTCAAGGTGGGGGACAAGGTCAAGCAGGGCGAGGTCATCGGCTATGTGGGCATGACCGGCCTCGCCACCGGCCCGCACCTGCACTACGAATACCGGGTGGGCGGCGTACACCGCAACCCGGCGACCGTGCCAGTCCCCAAGGCGAAATCCATACCCGAGGAACTGCGGGCGGATTTCGAGGCAAGCAGCGCTCCCCTGCTGGCGGAGCTGGACCGGCTGGACGAGTCGGCCGGTGCGCGCCTGGCCGCCACCGGGAGCTGACGCACCGGTGCCCCGCACGGGCGTTGTCACACAAGCGTAACCGTCGGCCGCCTTAATCGGGTGAACGTGAACGACACCGGCCTCCCTGCTGCCGAGCTTTTCCTGAACCGCGAACTGTCCGCGCTGGACTTCTGCGAGCGCGTACTGTCACAGGCGCGGGACGCAAGCCTGCCACTGCTGGAAAGGGTGCGCTTCCTCGCTATTTCCTCGTCCAACCTGGACGAATTTTTCGAGATCCGGGTGGCGGGTCTGAAGCAGCGGGTCGAATTGGGCATCTCCAAACCCGCCGCCGATGGCCTGAGCCCGATCCGCCAGCTGGAGTTGATCTCGATCCGCGCCCATGCCCTGGTGAACGAGCAATACAGGGTCCTCAACGAAGTGATCAGGCCGGCGCTGATCAACGAGGGACTGGGGCTTGCGGCCGCCGACAACACCACGCCACCGGTGCAGGCCTGGATGAGCGCGTATTTCGAGCGCGAGGTCGAGCCGGTGCTGACGCCGCTGGCGCTGGACCCCTCGCGGCCGTTCCCCCGGATCCAGAACAAGAGCCTCAATTTCATCGTCCGTCTGGCCGGCTCGGACGCCTTCGGACGCGAGACCAGCCTGGCGGTGGTTCAGGTGCCCCGCTCGCTGCCGCGGGTCATCCGCGTCGACGCCGCAATTGACGGCAGCCCGTCGCTGGCGCTGCTCTCGCGTGTCATCCAGGTGAACATCGAGCGCCTGTTCGAAGGCGTGGAGGTGACCGGTTGCTGGCAGTTCCGGGTGACCCGCAACAGCGACCTTTACGTGGATGACGAGGAGGTGGATGACCTGCTGCGGGCCGTCGAGGGTGAACTGGCGCACCGCCGCTACGGGGCTGCAGTCAGGCTCGAGACCTCCCACGACTGCCCACCGGACCTGGTCGACTTCCTCAGGGGACACTTTGCACTGGAGGAGGCGGACGTCTACGCGGTCAACGGGCCGGTCAACCTGCACAGGCTGATCAGCCTTCACGACCTGCTGGAACGCCCCGAGCTCAAATTCGTGGATTTCAGCCCCAGCCTGCCGGCGCGAGCCGCCGCCCAGACCGACCTCTTCGCTGCGATGCGGGATCGGGCAATGCTGCTGCACCACCCCTTCCAATCGTTCCAGCCCGTGACCGACCTGCTGCGCCAGGCCGCCGTTGATCCACGCGTGTTGGCCATCAAGATGACGCTCTACCGGGCTGGCGCGGACTCGATGATCGTCGACAGCCTGATTGACGCAGCACGACAGGGCAAGGACGTCACGGTGATCGTCGAGTTGCGGGCACGCTTCGACGAGGCGGCCAACATCGAACTGGCCACCCGCCTGCAGGAGTCGGGGGTCCACGTGATGTACGGCGTGGTCGGCTACAAGACCCACGCCAAGCTGACCATGGTGGTACGCCGCGAGGACGGCCGGCTGAAGCGCTACTGCCACCTGGGCACGGGCAACTACCACGTGCGCACGGCGCGGACCTACACGGACTACGGCCTGTTCACCGCGGACGAGGAGATCGGCGAGGACCTGCACGACCTGTTCCTGCAGATGACCGGCCTGACCCGGGCCACCACCCTGCGCAAGCTGTGGCAGGCCCCTTTCACGCTGCACGACTCACTGATCCGGGGGATCGAGCGGGAGACCGCCCATGCCGCCGCCGGCCGTCCCGCCCGCATCATCGCCAAGATGAACGCGCTGATCGAGACAGGAGTGATCGAGGCGTTGTACCGGGCCTCCCGAGCGGGGGTGAAGTGCGAGCTGATCGTGCGCGGCATTTGTGCCCTGCGGCCGGGCCTCGAGGGCGTGTCTGAAAACATCACGGTCCGCTCCATCGTCGGGCGCTTCCTGGAGCACTCACGGGTGGTGTGGTTCGCCAACGGCGGCGAGGAGGAAATGCTCTGCTCGAGCGCGGACTGGATGGAGCGTAATTTTTTCCGTCGCATCGAGGTCGCGTTTCCCGTCGAGCGGCGGCGTCATCGCCGGCGGATCTTCGAGGAACTCGAGGCTTACCTGCGGGACGACGTCAACGCGTGGGCGCTCGACGCCGAGGGACGCTGGTCGAAGGTGGCTGCAGCGCAGGGCGAGTCCTTCTGCGCCCAGCAATGGCTGCTGCAGCGCTACCAGGCCGGCTGATTCAGCTGTAGCTCAGGCGATAGCGGGCGGCCGACAGGTAGGCCC
>JAURMS010000271.1 GCA_030830595.1 Gammaproteobacteria bacterium
CTGCTCCTCCCTGGACCGGTTGGAGGAACTCGGCGCCGCGTCGTTGTTCTGGGACGGGGTCGTTGCGCCCGCGCAGGTGGAGAGCCTGCTGGGCTCGGCCCGCCAGCGCGCCAGTGCCTTCAACCTCCGCATCGACGAGCTGGATACGGAGCGTCGATCGCTGACGGCGGCGATGGCCGAGCACGAGGAGTCACTGGAATACCTCGGCGAGGAGCTGTACCAGCTCCGCGAGCAGGAAGAGCGTCGCAAGCTGGAGTGGATCGAGGAGCGCGAGATCAGCGAGGTTCCGGCCCGCGTCGTCCCCATGCCCTGGTACCGGGGGGGTGAGGATGATCGTCGGCTCAGGAAGTCTCTGGTCACTGCGCTGGCCGCCAGTCTGCTCTGTGCGGCAGTGCTGCCGCTGATCGACCTGCCGCTGCCGGAGCCCTTTGAGCCGGAGGACGTGCCGGAGCGCCTGGTCCAGCTGGTCCGCAAGGAGCTGCCCAAGCCGCCGCCGATGGTCGCCGAGGCCACCCCGGAAGAGATCAAGCGCCGCGAGCGTCCGCAGGAGGTGCCGCCGGTGCCGGAGCCTGAGGCCATCGTTGCCGAGGCGACCCCGGATCAGGTTTCCGATGTCCCGAACAGCGCCAAGCCGGGCCCGGCCCAGAAGCAGGTGGAAAAGGCCGGCATCCTGGCCTTCAAGGATCGCTTCGCCGGACTCGCCAGCGACGACCCGACCCCGAAACTGGCCAAGGGCGCGCGCTTCCGTGGCGCGGCCGAATCAGCCACAGAGCCCGCCGCGCGGGCGCTGTTGACCAGCCATTCGGCCGGTTCCAGCGGTGGCATCAACCTCGCCTCGCTCAGCCGCAACGTTGGCGGCGGCGGTGATGGTGGCGTCGGCGGCGGTGGCGGCATGCAGGGTGTGGCCATCGGTCGCGCCACCAGCGCGATCGCAGCGGCCGGCGGTGGCGGCGGCGGAGCCTCGAGTCGCTCGAGTGGCGGCGCCGGGCTGTCACGGACCGACGAAGAAATCCAGATCGTGTTCGACCGTTACAAGGCCTCGTTCTACCGACTCTACAGCCGCGAGCTGCGCAAGGACCCGACGCTCAGGGGCCAGATGGTGCTGCGCCTGACCATCGAGCCCGACGGCAGTGTCTCGATGTGCGAGCTCTACGACTCCGAGATGGATGCCCCCGTGCTGGCCGGCCAGGTAGTCGACCGGGTGCGCGGCATCGACTTCGGAGCCAAGGAGGGGGTCCAGGCCCTGACCATCGTCTACCCGATCGACTTCCTGCCCGCAGCGTGACGGCGGTCACTGTCCCGCGCGGGTCCTGTTTGACATAATCGGAGGCAAGCAAGCACCAGGAACAGCTTGAAGCGATTTTGACAAAGGCAAAGCCACCGAAAGGTGGCGACGCAAAGTCACCGGTCTAAGGGGCCTTTTCGGCCCTAAGGCAGCGGGACCGCCGGAATCCAGCCCAAGGATGGCAGGTTGCCACGGTCCCCCGGTCAGCGTCTTGCAGGCGGGTGAGAGGAACGATGGCAGCGAGAGGACAGGACATGGCAGGGACGGGAGTGGGGCAGGGTCGCCGTCAGTGGCTGCACCTGGCCGCCTTGCTGCTCTTGTCGATCGTTGCGATCCCGGCCCACGCGGTCAACTGCTCGGATCCCCCGTATTTCGGGGTGATCGACGGCGACGTCTTTCCGACTCCCCCGTCACAGATCCAGGTGGACCAGAACTGCCGGGTCAGCAACTACCCGCCGTCCAACCCGCTGACCACCAACTTCAGCTTCCTCACCCAGCCGGGTCAGACTGATGATCGCTGGCTCATCATCTTCAACAACGTCTTCCACACCGGCCAGATGTCCTGTAACTCGGTGGCGAATCACAAGATCTGGTTCGTCAACGGCTCCTCAAGCACCATCCAGGAGAACTGCCAGAATCTGCTGATCCCGGTCGAGAAGATCGACAAGCAGAACCCGCCCGGCAACAACACCGCCACCCATGGGGTGCCTTTCACCTATCGGCTCACCCTGCCGGTGCTCTACGACCCGGCTACTGGCACGGTGCTGAACGAGTTTGGTTCCGGCAACGAGCTCTATGGAGTCGTGCTCCGCGACAACCTGAACGAGACCGGCGCCGACCTGGCCTACGTGAGCCACGTCGCCTACTGGAAGGACAGCGGGGACGCCGTGCCGCACACGTTCTCTAACGACGCTGGGCTCCTGACCTTCGACAACTTCCCCATCATCCCTCCTGACCGGCAGGTGGTGATCGACCTGACGGTGGTGCTGGAAAACACGCCGGCCAACGTCCCGGGGCGACAGTTCGTCAACACCGCCAAGTGGGACTTCGGCCGTCTGGTCGAGGGAGTGTTCTATGAGCCGCTGCCCGGCGAATGGGGCATCAGCGAGCCCATGACCATCGTGGCGCCGGTACTGGAGATGACCAAGACCGGTCCCGGCACCCTGAACTATGCCGAGTGGGGCAACTTCACGCTGGATGTGCGTAACTCCGGCGGTGGCGATGCCTGGAACACGGTGCTGCGTGACCGCCTGCCGGACACCGCCAGCGGCGGCACCTGCCAGCGTACGCCCGAGATCCTCTCGGTGCAGGTGTTTGCGGCAGACGGCACCACCTCGGTGCCTGGCAAGGACCCGCTGCAGCCGGGCGTGGACTATGCGCTCAGCTGGTCGGGCGCACCGGCCTGCCAGCTGGAATTGGGCTTGACGAGCCCGGCAGGGGTGATCGGCGCGGGCGAGCGATTGATCGTCAGCTATCGCACCCAGCTCGACACCGACACCCAGGATGGCGCCTCGCTGACCAACGTGGCCGGCGCGGTGGAATGGTCCAACGGGGCACCCAGTAACCCGAACCGCAGCGTGTATGTCCGCAGCCTGACGGACGGCACGGTGGGTACCGTGGACCATGAGGACGCTCACACCGTCAGTGTGGCGCTGGAAGGCAACTTCTTCGAGAAGACCGTCGCCAACCTCAGTTCCGGCGATGATCCGGCGGCGACTGCAGCACCCGGCGATCGGCTGCGCTACACGCTGCGCCTCCAGACCACCCGCGATCCGTTGGTGGACGCTCAGGTGATCGACGAGCTGGATGCCTTGAACGGCTCGGCCTCCTTCGTACCTGGCAGCCTGCAGCTGCTCAGCTGGCCGGCCGGCGCGGACCCCAGCAACACCAGCGCCACTGGGGGCACGCGCGGCACGGGCCTCATCGACATTCGCAACCTGGACCTGGCCGCCTTCAGCGAGGCCGTGATCCAGTTCGAGGTCACACTGGCCACCGCGCTCAACGAAGGC
>JAURMS010000272.1 GCA_030830595.1 Gammaproteobacteria bacterium
CCGGCCCGGCTCGAGCAGTTCAAATGCACCGCCGCCAGGGCCAGGGCGCACGGCATGCCCGGCAGGCTGGGCGAGTGCGCCCGGGCGATGAACCTGAAGCTGCGCAAGCAGACCGAGGGCACCCGGCTGATCCGGGAGTACAGCGCGAAGAACGTCCCGTGGGAGGACATCCCCGCCCCTGACCAGATCCTGTTCCGGGCCTACTGCCGGGACGACGTGGGGGTGGAGCGACACATCGGCACCCGCCTGCGCACGTTCAGTGAGGACGAGTGGTACGAATACCACCTGACCGAACACATCAACGACAAGGGTGTGCCCCTCGACCTCAACTTCGCCCGGCAGGCGGCCAGGCTGGCCGACAGGATACGGCTGGGGGCCGACGGCAAGATCGCCGAGCTGACCGGCGGCCAGGTCAGGACCGCCCGGGAGCGCAAGACCCGGGACGCCTGGCTGCTGCCCCAGCTGACAGAGGCGCAACTCGCCGTATTGTCTGACAAAAAGAAATCCAAGCCCCCCAAATTTTCGTTTGACCAGAAGAACCGCGACGAGCTGCTGGCCGACCCTGACCTGCCGGATCTGGCCCGGGAGTACCTGGAGCTGGTGGACGAGGCCGGCGGGGCCAGCCTGCGCAAGTACACCGGCATGCTGTCCCGCGCCATCGACAGCCGGCTGCACGGTGCGCTCATCTTCAACGGCGCCGGGCAGACAGGGCGGTTCAGCTCCACCGGCCTGCAGGTCCACAACCTGAAGCGATCAGACCTGGAGAACATCGAGGAGCTGGTGGCCCGGGTGGTGACCGGCGACGACATCGACACCAAGCTCCTCGGGCAGCTGGTGCGCTCGGCCATCTACCGGGAGGAGGGCCTGTCCTGGTTCGACTGGTCGAGTATCGAGGGCCGGGTCGCGCCCTGGCTGGCGAAGAGCAATGCCGGCGAGGCCAAGCTGGACCTGTACCGGCAGGGGGTGGACCCCTACATCTACAACGCCAGCAAGACCTTCGGCGTGCCGATGGACAGGGTCAGCAAGGAGCAGCGGCAGGCCGGCAAGCTGCAGGAGCTGGCCCTCCAGTTCCTCGGTGGGGTCGGTGCCCTGAAGATGATGGGCGTCAACTACGGCATGAAGATCGCCGACGATGAGGCCGCCCGGCTGCGGGACGCCTGGCGCTCGGCCAACCCCTGGGCACTGGCCTTCGGCCACAAGCTGGACGAGGCCGCCCTGTGGGCGATGAAGCACCGGCAGGAGTGGGCCGTGGCGGGCCGGGTGCGGTACATCTTCGACGGCAGGGACTGGCTGTGGTGCGAGCTGCCCAGCGGTCGCCTGCTGGCCTACCACAAGCCGAACGTGGAGCAGGTGGCTACCCCCTGGGGTGACCAGCGGATGGCCGTGACGTGCGTGTGGGGGGCCGCCAAGCCCAAGGTAAACGAACCCTGGCCCCGTCGGGCAATGCACGGTGGCCTCTGGCTGGAGAACATAACGCAGGCAACTGCCGCTGACATCTTGCGCGAGGCCATCGTCCGGGTAGATGATAGGGGGATGGACATCGTACTGCACGTCCATGACGAGATAATTATTGAAGGCCGCAACGTCGAAGCACTCGGCGAGGCCATGTTGACGCTACCCACCTGGGCTACCGGACTGCCGGTCGAAGGGGCGGGCGATTCAGGAGAACGGTATGGCAAATGATAAAGACACCCCCTCCGAAGAGGGGGCAGCTGGGACTGGGGAGGCCACGGCTGCAGCAGAGGATACAATAACCAAGGAGAAAGTACACTACCTCCCACGGGTGGACTACGACCCTGAACCGACGCTGGATTTCCTGGCGAAAGTGTTCCATGTGGAACTGGAGAAGGACGAGGAAGTCCTGACCTGGATGTCAGGCCGCACCCCGGGCTACCCCAAGTCCGAAGACGAGCTGGCCGGCAGGATGCGGCGCATCCACAAGCACCAGGCCTTCTACTACGGCACCAGTACCTGCCGCAAGGCCCCGGACGGGAAGCTGTACAACCGCAAGTCCCTGTTCTGCCGTTTGCATGTGGTGGTTCTGGATGACATAGGCACCAAGGTCAACCCGGCCAGCCTGCCGGCGGAACTCACGCCCACCTACATCATCGAGTCCAGCCCGGGCAACTTCCAGTGGGGGTTCGTGCTGGAGGAGCCGGTCGATAACCTCGACCACGCCCAGGCCCTGGTCAGTCTGGTCTACCGCTCGGGCTACACCGATGCCGGCGGTAACATGCCGACCAAGCTGGTGCGCCTCCCCGCCGGGTACAACATGAAGCCAGGGCAGGAAGAGATGGCCGTCAAGCTGGTCAGCTTCAAGGGGCCACGCTGGACGCCGGACGACCTCCTGCGGGTGCTGGAGACAGGTCTGACATGGTCTGACATAATCTCCGACGACACCACCAGATTGAAACAGGCACTGGTGAAATCCCTCGGCGCCACCGCCTGGTCGCCGGTCCACGTCCAGGCCCCGTCACACCAGGGCATCGTCGATCCGGCACTGGAGTGGCTGTACGAGCAGAACCTGGTCTACCAGGAGCGCGACGAGTGGGTGGACATCCGCTGCCCGTGGCACCTGGAGCATACCGAGAAGGGCAACGACCGCGCCGGGTACTCCCCGCTGGGGTGGGGCGAGCGCAAGTACGTCAACACCCGCACCTTCAACTGCTTCCACAACAGCTGCGCCGACCGCACCTCGCTGGACTTCCTCGAGTACATCGCCGCCCACGGCGGGCCAGAGCTGCCGGCCTACGACCATGTGCCGGAGATGGTGGCGAAGTACGTCTACGATGCCAGCCAGGACTGCTGCTGGGACGTGACCAGCCAGTCGCACAGCCCTGTCTCGTACACCATGCCGGTGATGCGCAACCTCCACCCCAACCCGGTCAAGTACATCACCTTCAACGGTGAGCTGAAGACCGCCAGCCCGGTGGCCATGTGGGTGAAGAACCCGGCCCGGGTCACGGTGCAGGGGGTGCAGTACAGCCCGGTCCACCGCTCGCGGCTGTTCCGCACCGCGCAGGGGGACATGATGTACAACCTCTTCACGATGAACGAGTACCGGGACGAGCCGGTGGACAAGGCGGCCATCCAGGTCTTCTACGACTACCTGGAGTACCTGATACCGGCGGAGGATGAGCGGGAGTTCTTCATCGACTGGCTGGCCTGCAAGGTGCAGTCGCCCGCGTTCCGGGGGCCGGCCCTGTTCATGGTGGCGGAGATCCAGGGCATCGGGCGCAACACCCTGACGGACATGGTCGGCTCGCTGTTCGGTCGGCGCCACGTCCAGCACGTCCCCTTCCACAAGCTCCTGACCAACACCGCCTACAACACCTTCCAGGAGTCGCTGTTCGTGGTGGTGGACGAGACGCTGGCGGTGGACGACTACACCACCAACCGCAAGGCAGCTGACATCCTGAAGGAGATGATCGACCCCAAGATCCAGACCGTCACGGTCAACCCCAAGTAAGGCAGGCAGCGCATGGTGGACTCCGTCGCCAGCTTCTGGTTCCTGTCCAACCACACCGACGGTCTGAAGCTGACCGAGGGCGACCGCCGGTACTACGCCATCCGCAACGCATCGCAGCGGGCCACGCCGGCTTACTTCGGGATGATCAACCGCTGGCTGGAGAGCGACCACTGGCAGCAGCACCTGTGGAACGACCTGAAGGCCAGGCCGGTGGACATCGAGGCGATGGCGGCACCCCCGCCGGCCAGCAACGCGATGGCCGAGGTCATCCAGGCTGGCAAGTCGGCCCTGGACCTGACGGTGGAGGGCTTCATCAAGGCGTGGCCCACGCCGGCCATTCCCCGCAAGCTGATATTCGACATCGTCAAGCGGGTAGGGGAGGGCACTGGCGTGATGCCGGCGAAGGGGTTGGAGTCCATCTTCAAGCGGGTCTGCAAGGTAGCCGCGCCGCCCGCGCACCGGGACTCAACACCCGTGGGGGTGGACGGCAACCAGTACCGGGTGTACCTGCTGGCCAGCGTGCATGACCGGGTGTTCACCTCCAACCACGCCTGCTGGACGCCCACGGTGGAGGCGATACGGGCGTA
>JAURMS010000035.1 GCA_030830595.1 Gammaproteobacteria bacterium
AGGTGGTTGAGGGCGAGATCGCCCCGGGCGCCCTGTGCAAGTTCTGGATCATCCCGGCGAGCAAGCTGAGTCCTGAGCCTGCGCCGCGCACCCTGACCGGCACCGAGCTGCAGACCAGGCTCAAGGGTGAGACCAGCCTGACCCGCGAGCTGACTGTCACCGCGAACGAGGTGGAGCCCGGGATGGCCCGGTTCACGTTCTCCAGCGAGTCGCCGGTCGAGCGGTGGTTCGGCACTGAGGTGCTGAGCCACGCCCCTGGAGCTGCCGACCTGTCGCGGCTGAACAACGGCGCCCCGTTCCTGTGGAACCACGACCGCGACGTGGTGCTGGGGGTGCATGAGTCGGCAACGATGGACGGCGTCAACGGCCAGGCGACGATCCGCTGGGCCCGCAACCCGCAGGCACTGGAGAAGCGGCAGGACTACGAGGATGGGATCCTGCGCAAGGTATCATTCGCCTACGAGATCCGCGAGGCGGTGGACATCGGCGATCGCGGCATCCTGGTGACGAAGTGGATGCCGATCGAAACCTCGCTGGTGAGCATCCCGGCCGATGACTCGGTGGGCCCGCTGCGCATGGACGCACCGGCGGAGCAACCCGTCGCCCCGGTCGTCATCACCCCGCCCCAGGCGGAGCGAGGGGCGTCGAATGCCATTGCTATCGTGAAGGAGCAACTCCCGGTTCATGCCGAGACGATGACCGTCGAAACTCCTACAGACGCCCGCTCGGCTGCCGACGAGCGCGAGCGCGTCCTGTCCATTCAGGCCCTCTGCAAGCAGCATGGCATGCCCGAGGGCATGGCCAGCGATCTGATCAGCGCGGACGCCGACATCAACGCCGCTCGCGCTGCGGTGCTGGAAAAGGTCGGTGCCCGCGGCCGTGAGCTGCAGCCCGGCGGTCTGCACATCGAGGCCGACGCCCTGATCGGGATGGATCAGCGCGACCTGAGCCGCTACAGCATCACCAAAGCCCTGCGCTACCTGGCAGACCCCACCAGCCAGTCCGCCCGCGATGCCGCCGGCTTCGAGCTGGAGTGCTCCCGCGAGGCCGAGCGCAAGTACGAGCGCAGCGCCAACGGCGTGCTGGTCCCGTTCGACTGGATGGTGGCCCAGCGCGACCAGACCGTCGGATCGTTCGGCAAGGGTGGCGCCCTGGTCGGCACCGAGCTGCTGGCCGGATCGTTCATCGACCTGCTGCGCAACCAGTCCGCCCTGCTGCAGGCTGGCGTGACCCAGGTGAACGGCCTGACCGGCAACGTCGATTTCCCCCGCAAGACCGCTGCATCGCAGCACTACTGGGTGGGTGAGGATCAGGACGTCACCACCTCTGACGCGACCTTCGGCCTGATCTCCAGCACCCCCAAGACCATCGGCGTCCGAGTGCCGGTGAGCCGCCGGGCCCTGATCCAGACCACCCCGGACATCGACACTCTGGTCCGGAACGACATGTCCGGCTCGCTGGCCCTGGGCTACGACGCCGCGGGCCTCTACGGCACCGGCTCCAGCGGCCAGCCCCTGGGCCTGAGCCGCGTCACCGGCATCGGTTCGGTGACCCTCGGCGGTGGCGCCAGCCAGGTCTACCCGACCGCCCTGGGCGGGGGCACCCACGACTCCGGCGACTGGACCGACTACATGCAGCTGCTGGGCGCCTGCCTGGCCGCCAACGTGACCCCGGACAGCTTCCGCTACATCATGAACGCGACCACCATGGTCGGCGGCATGGTGACCCTGCGAGCCTCGGCTGCCGGCGCTGACTTCATCATCGGCGACAACGGCACCATCGGCCGTTACCCGGTGCAGATGAGCAACCAGGTCCAGACCAACGACGTGTTCGGTGGTGTGTTCTCCGACATGATCCTGGCCACCTGGAGCGGGATGGACATCGTCGTGGACAACCTGACCCAGGCCGCCAAGGGCCAGGTGATCTACACCGTGATGCAGGACATCGACTGGGTGTGCCGCCGGGCCGCCAGCTTCGCCCTGGGCAGCTGACCATGAGCTGGATCATCCTCCTCGACAGCTGCTACATCTCCGGGGAGCCTTTCGAGGCTTCCCCTGAGCCGATCAAGGTCTCAAGCGTCGACGCCAAGCTGCTGATCTCTCAGCGGCTGGCGGTCGCCGCCGCACCACCGGAGCCCCCGGCGGTCTGCAAGCCCCGAAACATCAAGCCCCCTTCTGACAAATGACGATTCAGAACCTCGGCGGCAAAACGACCGCCTTCCAACTCCACGCCTGTGCCGTTGTGGCCCTGGCGAGCACCACCGGCGCCGGCCAGGTCGGCGGCTCTGCCGCCACCGTGGACCTGCTCCCCTACGAGGGTGACGTGGTGTTCTCCATGGATCATGCCGCTGCTGGCGCTGGCGTCACCCTGACCGGCAAGATCCAGCACAGCGACACCACCACCGCCGGCGACTTCGTCGACGTGACCGGGGGTGCGTTCACTGCGGCTGCGGCCAACACCGCCGGATTCTCCACCATCACGCTCAACAGCGACATCCTGCGCCGTTATGTGCGGGTGCTGTTCACCACCTC
>JAURMS010000273.1 GCA_030830595.1 Gammaproteobacteria bacterium
CAGACCCTATCTCGGCCCTGTGGTCGGTGCATATACCGATTGGACTCCCCTGCAGGGCCGGGGAGAATTGTTCGAGGAAGACCTGGACGCGGACCGCCCTTGGCAACTCAAGAATGTACGTGCGAGACAGTGGCGGGCCTGAGGCGGTTCCTGGGGTCGGCCTGCCTGACCGGCCTGTGCCTGTTGTCCTTCGGTGCCAGCGGAGCGCCCGCCTGGACCCCAGAGCGGCTGGCCGAACTCGACAGGCTGATCGCCGCCAGCCACGAGGACGGGCTCGAACCCGGCGACTACGCAACGGTGTCCCGCTCACCGCAGGCGGCGCTGGAGTTGCTCTACTGTCATCTAAGGTTCGGCAAGGTCGACCTGGCCCTCGGCGAGGCCCGCTGGAACTGCAGCGGCCTTGAGGTCGACGGTGAGCGGCTGCCCGACAAGGTGGCACGCGCCGTCGACGAAGGCCGCATCGAGGCGCTGCTCACTGCGGCACGACCCACCCACTGGATGTACGCCCATGGCAGGGACTGGCTGGCACGCCATCGCGACTGGCAGGCCGAGGGCCCCTGGCCGGTGGTGGGGGCAGGCATCACCCTGGAGCCGGGCGCGGTGGATGAACGCGTCCCCATCCTGCGCGAGCGCCTGCGTCGCTCCGGCGACCTTGCGCGCGACATTCTTGATGCGGGCAACTTCTATGGCCCGGCACTCGTGTCAGCCGTCAGGCGTTTTCAGGCCCGGCATCGACTGGAGGTGGATGGGCGCGTGGGGCGTGCGACCCTGGCCGAACTCAACGTCTCCCTGCCGGCGCGCATCCGGCAGCTGCGCATCAACCTCGACCGAGCCAGGAACCTGCTTCACGAAATCCGCGACGAGGACGTCGTGGTGGTGGACATCGCCGGCTTCGAGTTGCGCTACCTGCGCGATCGGGAGCGCATCCTCACCAGCAGGGTGCAGGTGGGCCGCACCTATCGCCAGACGCCGGAGTTCATCTCGCGCATCACGGAGATCATCCTGAACCCGAGCTGGACCGTGCCCCCCACCATCCTGGCCGAGGACATCCTGCCGCAACTGCGCCGCGACCCCACCCACCTCCAGTCGCTCGGCCTCGAGGTGCTGGACCTGCAGGGCCGTCCCGTAGACCAAGCCGCCATCGACTGGTCACGTTACCGCGGCGACCAGGTCCCCTACGTGCTCAGGCAGCCACCCGGGCCCGGCAACGCGCTGGGACGCATCAAGTTCGTATTCCCCAATCCTTACCTGGTCTTCCTGCACCAGACGCCGGCGACCGCCCTGTTCGAGCGCGACCGGCGCACCTTCAGTTCTGGCTGCATTCGCGTCGAATGGCCCTTCGAGCTCGCAGCGCGTTTGCTCGGCGATCCAGGGCAGGACGCCGCGAGCCTCTTGGCCCTCGCGGAGGCGAGCGAAGGCACGCAGTCCATCCGCCTCAAGCGCCCGGTGCGGCTGATCCTCGCCTACTGGACCGTGGACGAGGACCCGGGCGGCGTGCTGGTCTTCAAGCCGGACGTCTACGGCAGGGACGAGGGCGTCTGGCGCGCGCTGTCGGCGCCCCCGCCGGGCAAGACCAGCGGAGTGCCGTAACCGGTCAGTTCGAGATAGCCGCGTCCGCGCCGCCCTGCCACATCCTGCGCCCGGACCGCGCCCTCCCAGTAAATGGCTCCGGTCGTCTGCCGCGAGTCGCTCTCCTGGTCGTCCATGAGCGGTCGGAGGTCGAGGCGTTCATCGCCAACCTGTAACTCGAACTCGACGGGATACTCGACGCCCGTGCGGGGCGAACGCCACCGTCGCCCTGGCCGGAATACGACCGTCTCCGGTCCGTGATGCACCACGCGCCCCGCGGCGTCGCGGCGGGTGGCCGCCGCCCAGCGTACGCCACCGTCCTTGCCACGCATCCGGAACGCCATCAGCGACCCGCCGTCATCCAGCTGCAGGCCAACCCAGTCCCAGCCGATGGCCTCGGGCTCCATCAAGGCATTCGACCACTCGTGATCCAGCCACGCACTGCCGGTGACCTCCTGCGTGCGGCCCTCGATGGTGACGCTGCCGGTCACCGCCAGGCTGGGAAGGCTGTAGTAGCGGCTCGCGGCGGCGGGATCCTGGCCCTTACGGCTGTAGCCGTCCTCACCATGCAGCAAAGGGGGCTGCACCGATGCCAGGTCGAGGGCCAGCGCGAAATCCTCGGCCTCCACGCGGGTCTCCCACGATCCTGCCTTGCGCTCCAGGATCCAGTCGCCGATCCACGCCCGGGCCTGCTGCTGATCGGCGCCGGCGAGCCCGTGGCTGGCGCGGGCGATGCGCTGGCCATGCCGCAACCGCCCCAGCGCAGGATCGCTGAGTGCGGCGTGGGCGATGATGAGTTGGCGGGCTGCAAACGCACTGGGGTGGGCTTCCGGCTGGTCGACGCGAGTCCTGAAAAACGTGACCTGGAAGCCAAGCTCCTCGCCAGCGGCAGTCTCGAGCCATCCCGTGACGTACCACCACTCGGTCCGCTGGTCGGGATGCGCGCCATGATCCCCGGGCAGGCTGAGCGTGGCGCCGGTCAGGGCCCAGCCGGCAAGCAGCACCGCGCACACGGCCCGCATCACCAGTCGTCCCTCACGGCGCGGACGGCGGTCACCGAGGTGGCCCGCCGCCCACTCAGTGCGCCCGTCAGGACGGCAGCCAGCACCAGGCCAAGTGCAACGACCAGCAGCTGACCGACGGGCAGGCTGAGGTCGATGCTCCAATTGAAGGCTTGCCGATTGACCACGTAGACGAGCACCAGGCTGATCAGGAAGCCCAGCAGCAGGCCGTAGGCCGCGCCGAGGAGGCCCATGATGCCCCCTTCGAAGGCCAGCAGGGCCAGCACCTGACTGCGCAGCATGCCGAGATGGCGCAGCACGCCGAACTCGCGACGACGTGCGAGAGCCTGTGCACTGAGGGCGAAGCTCACGCCCATCAGGCCGATGGCCACGGCCACCGCCTCGAGTGCGTAGGTCACCGCGAAAGCGCGGTCGAAGTAAGCGAGCGAGCGTTGCCGGAGGTCATCGCCCCGATAGACCTGCAGGAAGGCGCCCTCAGCGAACAGGCCGCGCAACCCCGTCTCCACCTCGCTGGCCTCGACTCCGGGCTCCAGCCAGAAGGCCGCCTGGTTGACCGCGAGGTCGCCGGTCCGCAGCCGATAATCCTCCAGCGACACCACGATGGCTCCGGCGGGATGGCCATAGTCGCGCCAGATGCCTGCCACGCGCACCGGCCACGGTCCATCCGCCAGCGGCAACTCGCGCAGCTCACCCACCCGCCAGCCATACAGGTCCGACACGGGTTCCGATATCCATACGACAGGCTCGGATCCCCGCGTGGGCTCGAGCGTACCTGCCACCAACGGCAGGCGGGTGACGGGCCCATCGACCCCGACCGGCCTGGCGATCAACTCGACCGGTTCCCTGAGCGCATCCATGCGCAGACCAGCGAGACGCCGCCACTCGACGTGACTGACACCCGGCAAGCGGGCGATGGCCGCCTGGTCGGCCTCGTCCCAGTATGCCGTGTCGTGGGTGGCGGCCACCCTGGCGTGGAGGTCGGCTGGCAGCACGTCACCGAGCCAGCGCTCAAAGGAGTCCCTGAAGGAATGCACCATGATGGCCATGGCCGCCATCAGGCTGAAGCTGACGATGATGGCGGCCAGACTGATGGCGCTGAGCCCCGCGCTGCCCCGCAGCTGGGCCAGCGCCACCGCCGGGGTCGCCCGACGGGGCACCGGGCACACGGCGAGAACCCGAGCGGTGAGCGCCGGGACCAACAGGATCCCGGCGAACAGCAGCGCCGCCACCGCGAGATAGCCGAACAGCGGCAATCCGCCGACGGCCGGCAGCAGCGCCAGCAGCACGGCGACACCGGCCAGCACGAGGCCTGCCCGCACGCCACCCATCCGGGCCAGCACGATCTCCGCATCGCCCGACTTCAGGGCCAGCGCCGGCGCCCTGCGCGCTGCCTCGCGCGCCGGCCACCACGCGCCCACCATGGCCAGTGCGGTGCCTACGAGGAAAAACGGTAGCAGGCTCGAGGCCTGCGGATCCGGCCGGGTGGCCAGGGTGGCAAAGTAGCCCCCGCCGAGATCACCGCCCAGGCGGACCAGCACCATGACGGCCAGCGCCTGGCCAAGGACGACGCCCAGGGCCGCTCCGGTCACGCCAAGCAGCGCGCCCTCAGCCAGCAGGGCAACCTTGAGTTCACCGCGGCGGCAGCCGAGCGCGCGCAACAGGGCAAAGGACTGGCGGCGCCGCAGCACCGCCAGCGACTGGGTGGAAAACACCAGGAAGCCGCCGGTGAGGAGCGCCACCATGGCCAGCAGGTTGAGGTTCACCCGGTAGGCCCGGCTGACCCGCTCTGCGCGGCCCGCCTCCTCACCCGGGCCAGTGGCGGTGACGCCCACCGGCAGGCGCGCCGCGAGGGCGGCCAGGAAACGCTCGGGTTCGATACCTGTCCGCAGTCGCAGGTCGAGACGGTTGATGCGACCGATGCGGTCGAAGCGCCATTGCGCCGAGGCAATATCCATCAACGCGAGGGGCTGTGGATAGGCCTCCTCGGTGAGCACCTTCACGACGCGTAACTCGATGACCTCACTGCCGGCGCGCAGCCGCAGGCGCCCCCCCTCACTCAGGCCCAGCTGCTCGGCAGCCGAGGCGCTGAGCGCCACCGCATCCGGCTGCAGCAGGGGGAGCAGTCCGTCGCCGAGCCCGGCCAGCAGCAGCGGCTGCACCTGCCCGGCTCGCAGTGGATCGAGTCCGAGGATGGGCAGCGAATCCTCCCCGTCCATCGGCTGTGCGGCGAGATCCAGCATCGGGCTGGCAGCGACCACCGCCGGATCGGTGGCGAGCGCAACAAACAAGGACTCATCGAAACCGGCATCGCCGCCGCGCAGTACGATGTCGGCGTCTCCCACCAGCTGGCGGGCTGCGCGATCGAACTCCTGCAGCGCACCCTGGTTGATGAGGAACACCGCAGTCGACAGCGCCACCCCCAGGGCGATGGCAAGCACCGTGGCCAGCAACCGGAAGGGCTGTTCGCGCAGGCGACCGATCAGCAGGGTGCGCGAGACCGCGAAGGTTGCGCTCAAGGGATTTGCAGCGGCCTCAGCGACCGTCCGTCCAGCACCATCACCCGCTGGGCGGTGGCCGCCGCGGCCCGCGAGTGGGTGATCAACACGCCGCTGGCGCCCTGACCGACGATCCGTTCGCGCAGCAGTTCCAGCACCCGGCTGGCGATGGTCGGGTCCAGGTTGCCGGTGGGTTCATCAGCCAGCAGCAGGCCCGGGCCGTGCACCAGCGCACGGGCGATGGCGACCCGCTGCATCTCCCCACCGGAGAGCTCCCGCGGAAAGCGCGGCCCGAACCCGGCGAGGCCCACGGCCTCCAGCATGTCACCCGCGGCCCGTTCCCTGGACTTGCGCGGCTCACCGAGCAGATGCAGCGGCAGCGCGACGTTGTCGAGCACCGTGAGGTGAGGCAGGAGATGGAAGGCCTGGAACACGAAGCCCACCCTGCGGCGCCTGAGCAGCGTCGCAGCATCGTCGTCCAGGGCGTGCAGCGGCTCGCCGTCGATCTCGATCGTCCCCGCATCAGGCCGATCGAGCCCTGCCACCAGGTTGAGGAGCGTGGACTTGCCCACCCCGGACTCGCCCAGGATGGCGACATACTCGCCCTGCCCGAGTTCCAGGTCGATCCCCTCGAGCACCGCCGGACGCTCTGGATGATAGCGACGGCACACGCCGGTGAGCCGCAGGACGGGGCGGGTCACCTCGGGTACACCTTCAGGGCATCTGGATGCCGCCGCCGCCCATGCCGCCACGACCCTTGAGCGCCGCGGCGCCGGCATCCGGGATCACGATGGACGAGGCTGCCTGGCGGCGCATCTCCTGGATCTCGCGAGCGGCTTCCTCGATGGCCCGCTGGGCCGCCGGACCGAAGGCGGCCACGGCCGCGGCGAGATCGTCGGCGTCGAGTTCGAAGGACAGCGGCAGCGACCCCATGGGCGTCATGACCGTGGCCTGACCCACGAACACGACGGGACGGGCGGGATCCTGCTCGCCGGAGGGCAACACCGGCACCAGGCGCCGGAGGGTGCCCACTCGCTGGTCGCTGTAAACCTCCTCGCGATAGAGGCTGGTCGGATCCATGTTCGGCTGTTGCGGTGATTCCTGATTCATGACGGTGCTGGCCTGGGTAACTTCTGACGCAGGACACTTTAACGATTAGCGAAGGGACCCGCCATGAGCATTCGACACCTCGCCGGCATCGCGCTGGCCCTGTTGTTCCTGTCTGCCTGCCAGTCAGGGCCCGAGATCCGCCGCGACAGCGTACCCGGGGCGGACGTCGCCGGCTTCCGCACTTTCGGTTTCTACGAGGAACTGGCCACGGATCGAGCTGGTTACGAGAGCGTCTTCACCGCCCGACTGAAGGCGGCCGTGCGCAAGGAAATGGAGTGGCGGGGCTACCGCTACGAGCCCGGGCAGCCTGAACTGCGGGTCAATTTCTTTGCCAACGTGGAAACGCGCCAGGAAATCCGGGAATACCCCCTGCACCTGGGTTACTTCGCCTACCGGCGCCACTACGGCTATGGCTTCTACACGCCGGAGTGGGAAGTGGTGAACTACCGGCAGGGCACGCTGACCATCGACCTCGTCGATGCGGCCCGCAACACGCTGGTGTGGACGGCGACCGCCGAGGGCCGGGTCAGCGAGGACGTGATGCGCCGCCCAGGCCGGGCCGTCGACGAGACCGTCACCCTGATGCTGCGGCCGCTGCCGTCGGCGCGACGCGTGGACTGACCTGCCTCAGCGCGGGCCGTGCAGGGCGGCGAACTCGATGCTGCGCTCGTCCCAGCCGGGGGCGGCCTCGAGCGCCGGCACCACTTCCTCCGGTTCGGCCACCACCTGCCACATCTGGCCGTGGCGCTCGTCCATGAAGCGCTCACGAATGGAGCGCGCAAACTGCTCGAGCAGCGGATCGTAGTAGCCGCCGGTGTTGACGATGATGACGGGACCAAGATAGATGCCAAGCCGCTTGAGGGTTATGGCCTCCATCAGCTCCTCGAAGGTCCCACAGCCGCCGGCGAGGGCCACCACAGCCGAGGCCCGGGTGAGCATGCCGTGCTTGCGGGTGCGCATGTCCTCGACCTCGTGCAGCTCGCTGATGCCCCGATGACCCCACTCCAGCTCGAGCATGAACTTGGGAATCACGCCGATCACCCGCCCGTCATGCTCCAGCGCCCCGTCCGCCAGCGCCCCCATCGAGCCCGCCTTGCCCCCGCCGTAGATGATCGTGCAGCCTGCCTGCGCGAGCAGCCCACCCAGGCGGCGAGCCACCTGCCGGTGAATGGGATCGGCGACTCCACTGGAAGCGCAGTAGACACACACTGAATGCGGCTTCTTGCCGGGGTCGTGATTCATTTCTTCTCCTTGCCGCGCAGGCGTCCGCGGGGCGGCAGCCCGGTGTGCTGGGTCAGCATCCGCCCGCCAGGCCCCGGTCGCGGCCGGGCGCGCGCCTCGCCGGTCCCCTTGGGCTGCCAGGCCGGGATCAGGTGGCGCTTGCCGCTGCCGATGAGGTCGGCCCGTCCCATCCGCCGCAAGGCTTCGCGCAGCAGTGGCCAGTTGTTGGCATCGTGATAGCGCAGGAAGGCCTTGTGCAGGCGTCGCTGGGCCGGACTGCTCGGCACATAAACGTCGCCGCCGTCGCGGCGCAACTTGTGCAACGGATCCTTACCGGAGTGCCACATCGCGGTGGCCGTGGCCATGGGCCCGGGCAGGAACGCCTGCACCTGGTCGGCGCGGAAGCCATTGGCCTTCAGCCACAGCGCCAGTTCCAGCATGTCCTCGTCCGTGGTGCCCGGGTGCGCGGCAATGAAATACGGAATCAGGTACTGCTCCTTGCCCGCGGCCTTCGAATAGCGGTCGAACAGTTCCTTGAACCGGTCATAGGTGCCCACCCCCGGCTTCATCATTTTCGAGAGCGGTCCCTCGCCGATGGCCTCCGGCGCGATCTTGAGATAACCCCCGACGTGATGCTCGGCGAGCTCCTTGACGTACTCGGGTGACTTGATGGCCAGGTCGTAGCGCACCCCCGATGCGATCAGCACCTTGCGGATGCCCGGCATCTCCCTGGCCTTCCGGTACAGACGGATCAGCGGCGTGTGGTCGGTGTTGAGGTTCGGGCAGGTATCCGGATACACGCACGAGGGGCGGCGGCAGGCGGACTCGATCTTCGGGTCCTTGCACTGCAGGCGGTACATGTTGGCCGTGGGCCCGCCCAGGTCGGAGATCACACCGGTAAAGCCTGGCACCCGATCGCGGATCTCAGCCACCTCGCGCAGCACGGACTGCTCTGAGCGGCTCTGGATGATGCGCCCCTCGTGCTCGGTGATGGAGCAAAAGGTGCAACCCCCGAAGCAACCGCGCTGGATGGCCACCGAGAAGCGGATCATCTTGTAGGCGGGGATCTTGGCCTCGCCATAGGCCGGATGCGGGACCCGCTGGTAGGGCAGGTCATAGACCCAGTCCATCTCGCGGGTGGTCAGGGGAATCGGCGGCGGGTTCAACCAGACTTCGTGGCGGCCGTGTCGCTGGACCAGCGCTCGTGCATTGCCCGGGTTCGACTCCATGTGCAGGATCCGTGACGCGTGGGCATAAAGCACGGGGTCGTCGCGTACCGCGTCGAAGGCCGGCAGGCGAATGTAGCTGCGCTCACGGTCCGCCGCGGCCACCCGCCGGGCGAAACGCACCACCTTGACCGGAGACTCCCCGATTGGCGCTGCCGGTCGGGACTTAGGCTCCGCATTGATCGGCTCCATGGCGTAAGGATCGACCGGCGGGTTCAGCGGCCCGGGAACGTCCAGGTGGGTGCTGTCGATCTCGACCCAGTCCGCGGGCAACTCACGGCGCAGCAGCGCGGTACCGCGGATGTCGCAGATGGAGTGGATGGACTCGCCGCCGGCGAGCCGATGGGCAAGCTCGCAGACCTGCCGCTCGGCATTGCCATAAATGAGCATGTCGGCGCCGGAATCGATCAGGACGGAGCGCCGGACCGAGTCCGCCCAGTAGTCGTAGTGCGCGATCCGTCGCAGCGAAGCCTCGATGCCGCCGATGACCAGCGGCACGTCACCCAGCGCCTCGCGGACGCGCTGGGCATAGACGATCACCGAGCGGTCGGGTCGCTTGCCGCCCTCACCGCCTGGGGTGTAAGCGTCGTCGCTGCGCAGCTTGTTATCGGAGGTATAGCGGGTGACCATCGAG
>JAURMS010000036.1 GCA_030830595.1 Gammaproteobacteria bacterium
GATGATGCAGTTCGGCGACTTGCCCACCGGCGGCTATTTTTGGCGGCCGCCTTATATCAATCACGGCGCGTTCGCCTGCAAGTACGGCACCATCGCCCTCGGCCGTACCGATTCGCAGCTGTACAACCACTTCCACTTCAATCCTTGGACAACCCCGGAGGAAAACCTCGAGAGGGCGGCCAGCCGGATACAGCACTGGAAGCCGGACCTTTACAAGTGGGTCGCAACCGGCGACCACAACCACCCGGTCGACTTCGAGTATCCGGGGGGGCATGGCCATGACCATGGCGATACTCCACATCACCATGGTGACCACGACATCCATCACAGCCACGCTCCCAAGCGCCGTCGGCGCCGGAAATAGGGTCGCGGGATGAAGGTCCAGGCGAGTTCAAGCCTCGCCAACGTGCGCTATGAAATCCGTGGCCGGCTGGCGCGTCGGGCCCAGGAGCTCGAGCGCATGGGCTTCGAGATCACCTCCCTCAACATAGGCAATCCCGGCGCGTTTGGCTTTCGCACCCCGGAGACCATGCGGATCGCCATGATCGAGAACATGCGTGCTGCAGAGGGCTACTGCCACCAGAAGGGCATCTTCCCTGCTCGTGAGGCGGTGGTCATGCAGCAGCAATCCCGGGGGGTGCTCGACGTCACGGCGGAAGATGTATTCATCGGCAACGGCGTCAGCGAGCTGATCGATCTCGTGCTCAGGGCCTTGCTGGAGCGCGGGG
Source organism: Gammaproteobacteria bacterium (assembly GCA_030830595.1). Lineage (GTDB taxonomy): Bacteria > Pseudomonadota > Gammaproteobacteria > Steroidobacterales > Steroidobacteraceae > SG8-30. The sequence goes on from JAURMS010000036.1 coordinate 729, forward strand.
ACGAGGTACTGGTGCCAAGTCCCGATTACCCCCTCTGGAGCGCCGCGGTCAACCTCAACGGGGGTAAGGCCGTGCATTATCCCTGCCGGCCAGAGCGCGGTTTCGAGCCCGACCCAACGGAGATCGCGCGGCTGGTCAACCCCCGGACGCGGGCGATCGTGGTGATCAACCCCAATAATCCGACTGGCGCGGTGTACCGTCGGGATACCCTGGAGGGCCTGGCTCGGCTGGCGGAGCGCCATAACCTGGTGGTCTTCGCAGACGAAATCTACGACGGCATGACCTACGACGGGGCCGAGTTCATCCCGATGGCGACGGTCGCAACCGGCAGCCTGTGTGCAACCTTCTCGGGTCTTTCGAAGGTCTATCGTGCCTGCGGCTACCGCGTGGGCTGGGTCTCATTCTCCGGCGTACGGGCTGAGGCAGGTGACTACCTGCAGGGCCTCGAATTGTTGAGTTCGCTGCGCCTGTGCAGCAATGCCCTGGGCCAGTGGGCGGTACAAACTGCCCTGGGAGGCTATCAAAGCATCCAGGACCTGGTCAGTCCCGGGGGCAGGTTGTACGAGTCTCGCAAGGCCGTCATCGAAGCCGTGGCACGTAGCCGCTTTTTGGAACTCGAGGCGCCCAGGGGTGCGATGTATGCCTTCCTGAGAGTGCGCGACGGATCGCTGCCTGGCTTCGATGACCAGTCCTTTGCCCTGGAACTGCTTGAGCAGAAACATGTGCTCGTAGCGCCGGGCAGCAGCTTCAACACACCCTACTGCAATCATTTCCGCATCACCCTGCTGCCTCCTCCGGAAACCCTGGAATCGGTGTTTGCACGAATCGAGGAACAGCTGGACACCATGGCTGAACGTGATCAGGCCAGCCCGGGGAGCCTCAGGGTCGTCCAGTGACCCACCCTCCGTGGCAGGCTTGACGGATGCCACTCAGCGAATCCCTGCTGCTGAAAATCTCCCAAGGCGCCTGCCTCCTGGTGCCATTCCGCCGCCACCTGCGCCGGCTGCGACAAGAGTACGACGAGGCCATGTTGGCCACCGGGGTCGGCTGCTGGCCGACCGCAGATATCCTGACCGTAGACGCCTGGCTGCAAACCCTGCATCAGGGACTGCTCTCCACAGGGGCCAGGCAGGACCTGCTGCTCAGCGACCTGGAAGCCATCACGCTGTGGGAGGCGACCGCCCCCGAGGGCCTCGAGCCGATGCAGTCGGCCTTGAACCAGGCAGCCCGACAAGCCCGCCAGTCCTGGCTGGCGCTGCGATCCCACCACGGCACCCTGAGGCAGGTCGCTGCCATGGATCTGAATACCGATCAGCAGCAGTTCCTGGCCTGGGCGCAACGGGTGGAGGCACGACTCGCTGATTCCCGCCTGATCGACCAAGGGTGCCTGTCGCTGTCCCTGCAGCAGCACGCGAACCGGCTCCTTCCGGCGCGGACCTTGCTGCTCCACCGGCTGCCCCGACTGACACCGGCGCTGGAGGGGCTGCTGGCCGGCCTGAAGGATGCGGGTTGGGCGGTTGAGCTCACGGACGAGCCTGCCGAGCCCCACGCCCCCTCGATGTATCAGGCGGTCGATCGGGCTGACGAACGTGGGGCCTGGCTGGCCTGGGCGAGGGATCGCCTCGTCCGTGATCCCAGCTCGCGCATCGCGGTCATCACGCCCGAACTCGGGGAATGCCGTGCCGCGGTCGAGCGTGAACTGCTGTCGGTGCTGCAACCCGAGCTGGACACGCCGGGACACACAGCCGGGGAACGGGTGTTCGATCTTCCTGGCGGCAATGCCTTGTCCGCGCTGGGCATTATCCAAACCCTGCTCGACCTGTTGCGAGTAGGCACCAGCCCCTCGATCGAGTGGCCGACCATCTCACGGCTGCTGCGATCGCGCTATCTCGGTCTCGAGGAGTCGGATCGGCTGGAAGCGTTCGAAGCAGAACTGAGAAAACGTTGTTTGCCGTCTTTCAGCCCACAGTGGCTGGTCGGCGAGGCCCAGCGCTGCAGCTTGACGCTGTTGGCAGATGCGATCGCCCAAGGCCTGACGCTGCTCAGGCCCGACCCACTGCCGCGGCCCGCTGACGAATGGGTCCAGGGCATGTCGGCCTGTCTCGGCGTATGGGGCTGGCCGGGCCGGGAGTCGCTGGATAGCGACGAATATCAGGCAGTGGAGGCAGCCTCCGCCGTGCTGCGCGATCTGGCCTCGGCCGCTGACCTGCTTGGCCCGATCGAGGGTGCCACTGCGTTGGCCCTGTTGTCTCGCCACCTGCAGGTCCCTTTCCAGCCGGAGCGAGGCACACCGCGCCTCTGGCTGTTCGACCGCTACGTAGATCCTGGCATGGACTTCGACGCTCTGTGGGTGGCAGGCCTGACCGCGAACCGGTGGCCAGAGGCCACGGCCCTGGATCCGCTGCTGCCGCGCAGCTTGCAACGGTCGCTGGGACTGCCGGGGACCGATACCGACGAGCACATCCGCGAGGCTCGGAGGCTATTGGACAGCTGGGCCTGCCGCGCCGCGGAGCTTGTCTTCAGCTGGCCGGCCGTTGAGGACGAGGCGGCTCAGGCGCCCAGTCCACTGCTCGGGGGAAACCGGGCGTATGTCCCGGCACCACCCATCAACTCTAGAGCGCAGCAACTGATCGGCACGGCCCTGCTGGAGCCGATCCCGCTTACACCGGTCGACCGCTTGTCGGGCCCGATTCGAGGCGGTTCCAAGCTGCTCGAATGGCAAAGCGCCTGCCCGTTCCGCGCCTTTGCCCAACTGCGCGTTGCCGCCGGAGAGCGGGCGGAACCCGAGGAGGGCGTCAACCATGCCCTGCGAGGGACGATCCTCCATGCCGCCCTTCGGCTGTTCTGGGACCAGACTCGCGACCGCCAGGGGCTGCTGTCTCTGACGCCCGAAGCCCGGTTGGAACGGGCCGATTCCTGCGTTCGGCAAGCGCTCCACGACCACGCAGGCCATCGCCTGGGGCCCCAGGCGATGGCCGTCGAGGCCACCTGGCAACTGACCGCCTTGCAGCGAACCATTGAACACCACCTGCAGCGGCGAGCGTTCGAGGTCGTGGGTACGGAGCAGAAGCACACCGTAGAGCTGGCGGGGCTGCAGATCGACTGCAGCGTGGACCGCGTCGACCGGATCGACGGGCAACTCCTCGTGATCGACTACAAGACCAGCAAGACCCTCAAGACTGCCTCATGGTTCGGCAGGCGTCCGGAGGCACCCCAGCTTCCCCTGTACGCAACGGCCGCGGTCGGCGAAGCGGCCGCAATCGCCTTTTGTCAGGTGTCCTCGAGCGGTGCCAGGCTGTTGGGCGTCGGCTGCGAGCTGGAGGCGGGCATCGCCAGCCCGTTATCGGCAGCCTCAGAACCCAACGAAGAACCGATGACCCTCTGGCGCCAACAACAGCGGGACTGGGCGCTGCAGCTCACCGCACTCGCCACCGACCTGGCTGAGGGTGTGGCCGAGGTCGACCCGCGCGCCGAGGAAGACTGTCGACATTGCCACCTGCGTCCTGCTTGCCGGGTCCACTGGCTTTCGATCGACGGTGAGTCTGCGGAGTCAGAGGAATGAGCGAACAGGCCTGCCATGACCTGGACGTGCGACGCCGAGCGACCGAGGTCGAACACTCCTTCATCGTCCAGGCGCCGGCGGGGTCCGGCAAGACCAGCCTGCTGACCCAGCGCTACCTGCAGTTACTGCAGGTGGTGGAGGCTCCGGAGGAAATCCTTGCCGTCACCTTCACCCGCAAGGCAGCGGCCGAGATGCGACATCGTATCCTCCAGGCGCTGGACCAGGCCCACCGCGAACCGCGTCCGGAAAAACCCTACGAGGCGGCGCTCTGGGATGCGGCCCGGCGGGTGCTGGAGCGCGACCACGCACGAGGGTGGCAACTGGCCGCCCAACCCTCGAGGCTGCAAGTGCGCACCATCGACAGCCTGAATCACTGGCTGGCCACACGCCTTCCATATCAATCCGGCCTGGTGCCTGGCGCCCGGGTGGTGGACAACGCTGCAACGCTCTACGGGCAGGCAGTCCACCGACTACTCGGCCGGCTGGAGGATCAGGATGCGTCGGCAGAGCCGCTGACACGCGCGTTGATCGACACCTTGGCACTGGCCGACCGCCTCCCGGCCAAGCTGGCGCAGCCGCTGGTCGATATGTTGAGCAAGCGCGAAATGTGGCTGCCGGCCATCCTGGATCAGGGCACTACGCCCGAGGCCGCACGGCTGGCCATGGAGTCGCTGCTGCGCGAACAGGTCGTCATGCACCTTGAAAGGGCGTCGCTCACGCTGGCCAGCGGCCAGTTCCCGGAGATCTGTCGCCTGCTGGGCCAGGCTGCCGACAGCAATCCCGAGGGACCACTTGGCGAACTGCGTGGGCTGGAGGGCATGCCAGGGTCGGCGGTCGAGTACCTGCCGCTGTGGCAGGGCGTTGCCCGGCGCGTGTCTCTGGGCAAGGGCAAGATCAGGAAGGGCTGGAACAAAAGAGATGGCATCCCCCCTGAACTGCGGGAGCTGAAGGCAGACCTGATCGAGCGCTGCGAACAACTGGCCCTTGAGACGCAGGCGGCGTTGATCCTGGAGGCCATCGCGGCCTTGCCCGGATACCACTATCCCGAGGCAGACTGGCAACGGGTCGGCAGTGTTCGGACCGTGCTGCTGGCCGCCGCGACGGAGTTGCAGGCGCTGTTCACCCAGCGCGGCACGGCCGATCATCCTGCCATCGCAGCCGCCGCCCGCCAGGCCTTGCGCGAGGACGGCTCACCCACGGAACTGGCCCTCGCGCTGGATCACCGGTTGCGTCACCTGCTGGTGGATGAGTATCAGGACACTTCACCGGCCCAGCATCGCCTGCTGGCCTGCCTGCTGTCCGGCTGGACCGAGCAGGGTGGCAATACCCTGTTTTGCGTCGGAGACCCGCAGCAATCGATTTACGGCTTCCGTGGGACCGATGTGTCTCTCTTTCTCGAGACCCGAGATGCGGGGATCGGCCCACTCAAGCCCACGCCGCTCACGCTCGATACCAACTTCCGCTCCTGTGACTCCGTGGTGCGGTGGATCAACCTCGCGTCCCCGCACCTGATGCCGACCTCCCCCGAGGGTGCCGTCAACGAGGTGGCAGGCTTGGAGTCTTTCCCTGCCCGCGCGGATGAGCCCGGCGCCGGGGTGGAAATCTTCGCCTTGCCCGGCGCGAGTGCGGCGAGCGCCGCACAGCGGGTGGTAGACCGGGTGGCGGAGGCGCTGGTCGAACTGCGCGGACTACCCGAGGCCGACAAGCGGCGGGTTGCCTTGTTGGTCGCACATCGGGGCAGCCTGCAGCCCATCCTTGCGTTGATGCGACAACGGGGCATCGAATACCAGGCGATCGGGCTCGAGGAATTGTCGGACCGACAGTTGATCAGGGACCTGCAGTCGATGTGCGCAGCGCTGATGGACCGTCACGATCGTGTCGCCTGGCTGGCCCTGCTCACCTCCCCCTGGATCGGGCTTTCCCCAGGAGATGTCGCGGCACTTGCAACGGTGGCGGGTCGCGCCAGCCTGCTGGATGCCTTGAGGGACTCCGGCCTACCCGTGATTCGGCGAGTGCTGCCGATCATCCATGCCAGCTTGCGCGACCTGGGTCGCCTGCCGCTTGGGTCCTGGGCCCGTCAAACCTGGATTGCTCTCGGTGGGCCGGCCGCTCTCGATCAGCCCAGCGATCTGGAAGATGCCGACACCTTGTTCCGCATCCTCGACGAACTGGGAGCAGAGCACGGCAACCTGCCTACGCCGCAGGCAATCGCCGAGGCCCTGGAAAATCGGTCGGCCGCTACCCAGGGCAACCCCGCTGCGCTCGTACAGGTCATGACCATTCATAAGGCCAAAGGCCTGGAGTTCGACACCGTCATCCTGCCCGCGCTCGAACGCACTGGGCGGGCCGACACCAAACCACTGTTGCGGCACGCTGTGCTCTCCACCCGCACCGGGCGACGCGGCGTGGTGCTCGCCACGGAAACCGTCTCGCCCGTAGAGAAGCAGGCCTCGGTCTTCGAATGGCTGGGCGGCCTCGAGCGCCAGCAGCGCCAGCGCGAGCTCGGGCGTCTGGCCTACGTGGCCATCACCCGGGCGCGGCGGCGCCTGGTCCTGGTCGGCCGGGTAGGGCTCAGTGAAAAAGACGGCGTCGCGGCCCTCAAGGAGCCGCCGAAGGACTCGCTCCTCGGTCGCCTCTGGCCCATCCTGCATCAGGCTTTCGAACAAGCAATCGTTGGCCAGCGTGATGGGCTGCCCGTGGAGGAGAGCACAACGGCGCGCCGTATCTGGGTCCCTCAGGCCCTGCGCCTGCCTGCTGATTACCGGCCACCCGCAGTCCATTCTGCAGTCCCCGTGGCGAGTGCTCCCCCTCTACCGAACGGGCCGCAGGCGGCGAAACCTGACTTCAACTGGGCCAGTGAAGAAGCCGCAGTGGTAGGCAGCGTTTTTCATGCGGAGATCCATCGCTATCTGCGTGGAGGAGTCAGTCTTGATGCGCTGGTGGAGGACCGCCGCGTGCGATGTTCGCTGGTCGAGCATTCAGGCCTGCCGCGTGCCCGGCAGGCGCCGGTGCTGGAGCGCATCGAGCAGGCCCTCGGGCGGATGCGCGCCAGCGAGTTGGCCAGGCATTTCCTTGACCGAGATCACCTGGAATCGGCCAGCGAGCTGGCACTCACCGCCCGCCTTGACGGGCGCGTCATACGGGTCAAACTCGATCGCACCTGGGTGGAAGAGGGCATTCGCTGGATCGTCGACTGGAAGACCAGCCTGCACGAGGGTGGCAAGCTCGATCACTTCCTCAACGAGGAACTCAGGCGCTATGGACCGCAACTACAGTCCTATTCACGAGTGGCAGCCACTCTGGACGGTCGACCCCAGAAGGTTGGCCTGTATTTTCCCCTGATGGATCGCTGGTGCGAGTGGCGAGGCGAGGGCGTCAACGAGACTGGATGATGAATGGATACCGGCCCTGCTGGTCTGGTGCTCCATAAGCGCGCAACACACTGTCCAGCAGGCCCGCCTCGGACGCACTCGCAGAATTTGAGACCGAGAGGTCGCCCGCCAGACGATACCGACCACGGGCATCGAACTCGAGGGTCGAGCGCAGGCGCAGGGGCCCGTCACCTGCATCCTCCGCGAACCCGCGCCAGGTCCCGGGTCGGTCTGATCTCCCCGGAGCATCGGGGCGCCAGCGGAAATCGCCCAGGCTCAGGGGGCTACCCAGCCTACCGGTCAGGCCGACCAGCCGCAGCTCGCCAGCCGCATCAGCATGACCGTTTCTGCCCAGCGTCATTTCATCGAGGTCGAACTCCAGCCGTCCAGTCCAGGCGGGTGCGCCAAGCCGTGCCGCGAACGGCTCGACTGGCAGTTCGCCACGCAGGTTACGCAGACGGGTCTCGCTGCGAACGACCTCCAGGGATCCGCTGATGCCCCCACCTGCCATGGACCACGTCCACTCGTAGCGCAGCTCGAGTTTGAACAGCGCCATGGGCCGGAATCGCCAGGCCAGGCGGCCGGCATGCCAATCGTCGACGAGCAAGTCCGCACTACCGTGCCAAACCGTGCCCGAGGGTGCTTCAAGTTCAACCCCTGCTGGCGTGAACTGGCTGAGTTTGGAGGCCGGTAGTCGGATCAAAAAAACCAGCAGGAACACTCCCAGGCCCA
>JAURMS010000274.1 GCA_030830595.1 Gammaproteobacteria bacterium
GCTGCATACCCTCGATCGACCAAGGTCCAACCCGACTGCGGATCAGGCGCAGGGTGGGGTGCCCCACCGCGGCGGTCATGCGCCGCACCTGACGATTGCGTCCCTCCGCAATCACGATTTCCAGCCAGGTCGTCGGGATCGACTTGCGGAACCGAATGGGTGGAACACGGGGCCATAGGCAGGCCGGTTCCTCGATCAGCCTAACCGACAGCGGGTGCGTGGGCCCATCCTTCAGCAGCGGCCCGCGGGTCAGCCTGTCCATGGACTCGCGATCGGGCTGACCCTCCACCTGGGCCCAGTAGGTTTTCCGCCAGTGATGCCTGGGATGACTGATTCGAGCCTGCAGGGCTCCGTCGTCGGTCAACACCAACAGCCCTTCGCTGTCGGCATCAAGTCGACCCGCCGGATAGATCCCCCGGTGGGGCAGGTAGGCGGCCAGGGTAGGCCGGGCCTGGTCGTCGGTGAATTTGCTGAGGATCCCGTAAGGCTTGTTGAAAATGACGATCATCGTGCGCGCTGCTTGCACCCAGGCCGGGTGATGCCTATTCTTTCGCACCGCAAAAGCGCCGTGCGCGCCTGCGGGCGGGGCGTCCACTCGAGTTCAGAGCCTGTTTGGCAGATGAATAAATCTGTCATTTCAGTATTTTACGCGAGGAATCTCGATGAGTTCTAAAGCCGACAGCCGCCGCACTCTTGTACAGGACACCCCGTCGGAATGGTCGTCCATCCTGTCGGAACCGGCAATGGCCTTTGTCGATGATCTGGTCTCGACCTTTCGGGATGATATCGATGTCCTGCTGAAGCGCCGTGAGACCCGGCAGAGGGAACTCGACGCCGGCACCCTACCGGATTTTCTCGAGTCGACTCGGGAGATTCGAGCTGCCGACTGGCAGGTGGCGAGCGTGCCTGCGGACCTCCTGGATCGCCGGGTGGAGATCACCGGCCCCACCGAGCGAAAGATGATCATCAACGCCCTGAACTCCGGGGCGCGGGTGTTCATGGCCGACTGCGAGGATTCGCTGTGTCCGACCTGGGGCAACGTGATCCAGGGTCAGGTCAACCTGCGGGATGCCGTCGACCGCAGCATTGAGTTCAACAACCCTGACGGCCGTCGCTATGCCCTGAATGAGTCCACGGCCGTGCTCATTGTCCGGCCGCGGGGCTGGCACTTGTACGAGAAGCACTGGCTGCTTGATGGAGAACCGGTGCCTGGCGCGCTGGTGGATTTCGGGCTGTACCTGTTCCACAACGCCGCCGAACTGAAGCGGCGCGGCACCGGGCCGTATTTTTACCTGCCCAAGCTCGAGGGCCACCTCGAGGCCCGCCTGTGGGCGAGGGTGTTCGAGCACGCAGAACGGGCGCTCGGCCTGGAACCCGGCACCATCAAGTGCACGGTGCTGATCGAGACGATTCTGGCGGCCTTCGAGATGGATGAGATCCTCTGGGAGCTCCGCGACTACATCGTCGGCCTCAACTGCGGTCGGTGGGACTACATCTTCAGCTTCATCAAGAAGTTTAGTCACCGGCCCGACTTCGTGCTCCCGGACCGGGCCAGCGTGACGATGACCACCCACTTCCTACGCTCCTATTCCCAGCTGGTCATCAAGACCTGCCATCGCCGCGGGGCGTTTGCCATGGGGGGTATGGCCGCGCAGATCCCGATCAAGGGGGATCCCGAGGCCAATGCAGCGGCCATTGCCAAGGTGCGCGCCGACAAGGAGCGTGAAGCCGGTGATGGGCACGATGGCACCTGGGTGGCGCATCCCGGCCTGGTGCCCGTGGCCATGGAAGTATTCGATCGCCTGATGCCGGGTCCCAATAACCTGGGTCGGCTGCGCGAGGACGTGGTGATCACCGCCGCGGATCTCCTGGAAGTGCCGCAAGGGCAGGTCACGGAGGCGGGCCTGCGCAACAACGCCGACGTGAGCATCCGTTACGTCGCAGCGTGGCTGGGAGGCAATGGCTGCGTACCGATCCATCACCTGATGGAGGACGCTGCCACCGCCGAAATCTCCCGGGCCCAACTCTGGCAGTGGGTCCGCCACGGTGCGACGCTGGCAGACGGACGCAAGGTGACCCTCGAGCTGGTAAGACAGCTGCTGGCCGAGGAGCTCCAGGGCATCTGTGCCGGACTTGCGGAGGAGGACCCGCTGGCAGGGCAGCATCGCCGAGCCGCACAGCTGGTCGATGAGCTCATCAGCCGCGAAACCTTCGAATCCTTCTTGACCCTGCCTGCCTATCAGGCCATCGACTGAACCACCCCATCGCTTGGATCCACTTCACCCCACCAGGAAACGACCATGAAGCTGCCGACTGCCGACCAACTCAGGAACGACTGGAAAACCAACCCGCGGTGGAAGGGCGTGACCCGTCCCTACAGCGCCGAGGACGTTTTGCGCCTGACCGGCAGCGTGCAGGTCGAGCAGACCTTGGCCCGGCTGGGCGCCGACAAGCTTTGGTCGCTGGTGAACACCGAACCCTACGTGAACTGCCTCGGCGCCCTCACCGGCGGTCAGGCCATGCAGCAGGTGAAGGCCGGCATCAAGGCCATCTACCTGTCCGGGTGGCAGGTGGCGGCGGACAACAACAGCTACCTCAGCATGTA
>JAURMS010000275.1 GCA_030830595.1 Gammaproteobacteria bacterium
GCGCCGACTGGCCCCAGCGCAGGAACTGGTAGCGCTCGCGGTTGCGCTCGTACTCCAGCTCGACGTTCTTCTCCTCCGCGTCCGGAGAGGCGAAGAAGTCGGCGATCACGGAATGGTCGATGACCAGCTCTGCTGGGGCCAGCGGGTTGACCCGCGCCGGGTCGCCGCCGAGACGGACGATCGCGTCACGCATGGCAGCGAGGTCCACCACGCAGGGCACGCCCGTGAAGTCCTGCATGATCACGCGGGCGGGCGTGAAGGCGATCTCGTGGGAGGGCTCGGCCCCGGGCTGCCAGTCGAGCACCGCCTCGATATCCGCGCGGGTGATATTCACCCCGTCCTCGAACCGCAGGAGGTTCTCCAGCAGGATCTTGAGCGAAAAGGGCAGGCGGCGCAGCCTGACGGGGTCGAGCGCCTGCAGGCTGTGGATCTGGTAACTGCGGTCACCGACCTGCAGGTCCCGGCGGGCGTTGAAGCTGTCAGTCATCGATACTCTCCAGCGGACGGCGTTTGAGGGCGCGCGGATTATAGCCGCTGGGGGCTCAGGCTTGAACGGTAGCGGCCTCGATGACGGCGCCTCCCAGGCACTCCTCGCCCTGGTAGAACGCGGCATACTGCCCGGGTGCGATGCCCCGCTGGGGCGCCTCCAGCCTGACGCTGGCGCGACCCGCGGCGTCGAGGTCTACCCTGGAGCCCACTGCCGGGTGACGATGCCGGATCTGGACCTCGGCCTCGAAGCTCCTGCCGGGTGGTTCACCGGCGATCCAGTCCACGCGAGCCGTCTGCAGCGCCCTGCCGAACAGGGCAGGATGCTCCGTGCCCTGGACCACCAGCAATTCGTTGACCGCGATGTCCTTGCGCGCCACGTACCAGGCGGAACCGGAGCCACCCCGTCGCCCGCCGAGGCCGAGCCCGGAACGCTGGCCCACGGTGTAGTACATCAGGCCGGCGTGTTCGCCGAGAATCGCACCGCTGTCGAGGTCGCGAATCGGGCCAGGCATAGCGGGGAGGAAGCCCTGCAGAAATTCGCGAAACGGCCGTTCGCCGATGAAGCAGACCCCTGTCGAGTCCCGCTTGGCGTGGACGGTGAGGCCGAGTTGGCGTGCGTAGCGCCTGACTTCCGACTTGTGCAGGCCGCCCAGTGGGAACAGTGCCATGTCCAGTTGCGAGGCATTGACGGCCTGCAGGAAGTAACTCTGGTCCTTGCCCGTATCGATGCCCCGCAGCAGGCGTGCGCGGCCGTCCCCCCGGTCAATCCTCGCGTAGTGGCCAGTGGCAAAGACGCTGGCTCCCAGGCGTCGCGCGTACTCCAGGCAGACCCCGAACTTGATTTCCCGGTTGCAGAGGACGTCTGGATTCGGGGTTCGGCCCGCGGCGTATTCAGCCAGGAAATGCTCGAAGACACGGTCGCGGTATTCACTGGCGAAACTGACCCGGTGCAGCGGAATACCGAGCTGTTGGCACACTCGACGGGCATCCTGGAAGTCTTCCGCCGAGGTGCAGTAGCCTGCCTCGTCCTCTTCCCAGTTGGCCATGAACAGTCCGTGGACCTCGCGGCCCTCCCGGCAGAGCATGGCCGCCGCCACTGCGGAATCCACGCCGCCCGACATGCCGACGATGGTCAGCCCCGACATGCAGCGGTCTGGGCCTGCTCCGTTTGCTGGCCGGGTTCCGTGGCGATGCGGCTCAGGACGTCCATGGGCAGACGCACGCCGGCGAGATAGTCGTCGATGCAGCGCAGGACGAGGGGGCTGCGCAGTCGCTGCTGGTGGAACGCCAGCTGTTCTCGGGTGAGCCAGTGGGTGCGCACGATGCCACGGTCGAGGGCCAGGCCGGGGTCGCGGTCGCCGACGCTGCCGCAGAAGGTGACCCTGAGGAAACTGCGCCGGTTCTCCGGATGGGTCCACAGGTAGATGCCGGTGACGGCCTCCGGCACGAAGTGGTGGGCCGTTTCCTCCCGGGTTTCCCGGATCACGGCCTCGAGCAAGGTTTCACCGGGCTCAAGGTGGCCCGCCGGCTGGTTCAGGACCAGGCGTCTCGAGGCACGCTCCTCGACCACCAGGTAGCAGCCTTCACGCTCTGCAATGGCCGCAACGGTCACTTCAGCCCTGAGTGTCATGCCCCGCCCTCAGAGATGCAGCTGACGGGTTTCGGGATGCGGCGCACTGCCGAGCCAGGCCTGATCGAACAGCGACAGGTAGTGGCGGGCAACGGCCCGGTCATTGGTCTCGTGCACCCCTTCCCACCGCGAGGCGTCGGCCCGGTAAACGATGGCCCGGTCGTCGGCGATGAGAAACGAGGCGCGATGGCCGCGAAAGTCCGGGTGGGCGTGGCGGATTTCGATGAAGCTGGTGATCTTGCGAGCCAGGCCGATGAAGCGCGAGCTCTCGTAATGGGTCCTGGCAGGATCGGCCAGCAGCACCCTCACCTTGGCGTAGCCGCTGGTGAGCACCAGTCGCTTCACGGTCTCGATGAAATCGGGTTGGTCGAGGACCGGCGGGTCGAGATCCTGCGTGTGGATGGTCAGCAGTCGGGTGGCCGACCGTGCCACCTGCAGGGCAGCTGCCTGCACCTCCTCGATGGAGGTCAGGATGGAGCGGGTGCCCTGCTGGGTCGTCTCCGAGGGCGTCATCCGCTCACCCTCTGAGCAAGGTCCAGGACCATGCGACGATGTGCAATACCTGCTTCCATGAATGTCTCGCCCTCCGCCCGGAATCCCTGCCGGGCATAAAAATCGGTCGCATGCACCTGGGCATGCAGATAGGTGCGCTGATGCCCGGAGTCCGCGGCCAGCCTGATCAGCCCTGCAAGCAA
>JAURMS010000276.1 GCA_030830595.1 Gammaproteobacteria bacterium
TGGCTGCTGCGGATGGCACAGGGTGTTGTCGAGATGATAATCCCCGTGCATGACAGCCAGCCGTGGCGACGGCGGCAGCCTGGACAAGAGCCAGTCCGCGAGGAAGCCGACCAGCGGCAAGGGCCGCACGGACTGTGCCAGGCGCAGGTCGCGCCAACGCTCCACCTGGCGGGTCACATATTGGGACGCCCCATCGCCAGCCTCAAGAGCCAGCTCGCGAGGGTCGAGCGTGTGGACCTCGGCGATGGCGTCGACCAACTCTTCACCCAGGCGATTGAGGGTCGCGGTCCCTGGCGGGTAGCCCGTCGGCAGCGCGGTGGAGATGGCATAACCGGCGATGTGCTGTACGACCGCGAAGGGCTGGCCAATGACCGAAGCGTCCTCACAGAATGCCAGGAGTGCCGGGACCCGCGCCCGTCCGGCGAGGGCCTGCAACATGCGGGCTTCCCGCCTGATGCCACGGGCTGCACTGTCGGAGATCGCGTTCTCCGGCGGTCGCCTGATCACCACCTGGCCCTGCGCGTGGGTCACGCATAGCGTGAGGTTGGAGTTGCCGCCACTTAAGCGCCGGGGCGGAGCCGGATCCCGCAGGCCAAGATGTTCCTCCAGCCAGCCCAACAGGCGGGCCTCACCGGCGGCTACAGGTTGCACATCAGGCCGCCATCAGTGGGGATCACGGCACCGGTCATGTAGGTCGAGCCGGCCACCCAGTAGATCACCTCGGCAATTTCGTCCTCGGTCCCTTCTCGCCGCAAGGGAATCCGGGCCAACAATCTCTCCCGTGCCCGCTCGTCCACCGCAGCGGTCATCTCGGTGATCACGAATCCGGGCACCACCAGGTTGACCCTTACCTGCCGGGAGGCGAGTTCGACTGCCATGACCTGGGTCAGGCCCGCCAACCCAGCCTTGGAGGCGCCATAGGCGGCGTCGCCGGGGAAACCGCGGAAACCGACCACCGCGCCGACGTTGACCACCGACGCTCCCCCGCCCATGTGCGGCAAGGCGGCGCGGAGACAATGCATGGCCCCCGACAGGTTGGTAGCGAGCACCGCGTTCCAATCCTCAAGCGGCAGGCGTTCCAGCTTGCCACCACGATGCAGGCCGGCGTTGTTGACCAGCACGTCGATCCCGCCCCACTGCGCGGCAACGCTCGCCATGGCCGCCGCCACCGACAGCGGGTCGCTGACATCAGCAGGCAGGACCAGGTGCGGCGTCTCGCCGAGCGTGACGGCCAGCTCGGGTGGCGGTCGTCGCGCGAGCACTGCCACGCGATCACCCGCCGCGAGGGCCCGCTTGGCTACCGCCAGCCCGATCCCACGCGATCCCCCCGTCACTACCCAGCGTCTGCTCATGCCAGTCAGGTCCAGAAAAATGGCCCGGCGTCAGGGATGACGCCGGGCCGCATCGACTGCTACCCGGACGCTGGCGCGGCCGAGGCCGCACCAGCCGGGACCCCTCAGAAGTTGTGGGTGATCCGCAGCCCGTACATCCGCGGCGGCCGGGCGGCCGCGTAGGTCCACAGGCCAGCGAAATCCACGCTAGTACCCACGTCATACGCCTGCGACCAGACATCCTCGTCTGTCAGGTTGAGGCCCCACAGGCTGACCATCGTGCTGCCGAAGCTGTAGTTCACCGAAGCGTCGAGGGTCGTGTGGGCCTCGACCTGACTCTGCGGCGAGTTGAGGAAGGTCAGCTCCTGCTCACCCGTGTAGCGCAGGTCCGCCTGCAGGGTGAGGTTACCGCCCATGGCCTCGTAGCTGAGGGTCGGCGACAGTGTCGCCGTCACCGGGGGGGCGCGGCGCAGGTCGAGGTTGGACAGGTCGGTCTGGGTGATCGGGTCGATCAGCTTGTCGTACTTCGCATCCAGGATGCCAAGGTTGCCGTTGAGCGTGAAGCTCTCGCTGATGACCGCCGAGAAGTCGATCTCGAGGCCGTTGATCTCGGCGCTCGAGGCGTTGACCACCAGTGTCTGCTGCCCAGTGCCCTGCGAGGTGGGCACGCTCTGCTCTTCCTGCTTGTCGTCGTACTTCATCATGAAGACCGAGCCGTTGAGCCGCAGGCGCCCGTCCAGCCATTCGCTCTTCCAGCCGAACTCGTAGTTGTCCACGAACTCGGGGTCATAGGCGATGGCCGCCGCCTCGTAGGTGCCCGGGCGCCCGTTGAAGCCGCCGGCGCGGAAGCCCCGCGAGTAGAGTCCGTAGACCATGGCGTCTTCGCTGATGCGATAGCGCAGGCTCACCTTCGGAGTGAACTCGCTCCAGGACTCGCGGAACGGATTGTCGAGGCTCCCCTTCTGGGCGAGCTCGGGCATGATCGGGTCGATCAGTCCGCTGGTCTTCTCGTCACTGGTGTAGCGGCCACCCAGGGTCAGGGTCCAGCTGTCGTTGAACTTGTAATCGCCCTCGAAGAAAAATGCCTCGGACTCGGTGGTCTGGGCCACGGTCTGCAGCACGTTGAGCACCGTACCGAAAGGCAGGCCGAAGAGCAGGTCGCCGAAGCCGATGTAGCTCGACAGGTCGATGCGGTAGTCGGACTCCCAGAGATAGGCGCCGACCGTGTAGGACAGCCGGTCACCCGTGCTGGTCAGGCGCAGCTCGTGGCTGGTCTGGTTCCACACGGCAGGGCGGTCGGTGTGATACAGCGTGAGGGCAGTGCCGTCCCAGTCCTGGTAGACCTTCTCGTCGGTAGAGAAGTCACCCATCACGTAGTCCACCGACATGGTGTCGCTGACCTGCCAGCTGACGTTCAGCAGGTGCAAC
The DNA here is from genome assembly GCA_030830595.1 of Gammaproteobacteria bacterium. Taxonomy (GTDB): domain Bacteria; phylum Pseudomonadota; class Gammaproteobacteria; order Steroidobacterales; family Steroidobacteraceae; genus SG8-30. Next base: position 2,760 of record JAURMS010000276.1, read on the forward strand.
TCCGAGTCGAAGTAGGACTGATAGGGATCATCACCATTCTGCAACACTTTGTAGCGATCGCCGGACTGCGGCGTCGAGACGCCCTGCGCGCACTGTCCGTAGAAGAAGCACCAGGCCTGGTCGGCCTGCGCCATGTTGGAGACCGTGTTGGCGTCCTGGTCCTGTTCCGTCTTGTCGAAGCGATAGTAGATTTCCAGGTTGTCGGTGGGCCGGAACGAAAAGGACGGGCTGACCGCCATGTATTCACTGGCGCCAACGTCCTTGCCCAGCGTCACGTTGCGGAACCAGCCATCGTGCTCACGCACGGCCCCGCCCAACCTGAAGGCGAACTTGTCGGATACGGCGACGTTGATGTAGCCGTCCAGCTGGGTGTCACCATAGTTGCCGGCACCAGCTCGCACCGCCCCACCCCAACCGTCATGGCTGGGCCGGCCGCGGGTCACATTGATCACTCCGGCGATCGAGTTGCGGCCGAACAGGGTGCCCTGCGGGCCACGCAGGATCTCGACACCCTCGAGGTCCAGCGCCTTGAGCATCGCCCCCGAGTTCACGCCAATGAACACCCCGTCGACGACTACACCAGCCGTTGGGTCGAAGTTCTTTTCGACGTCGGTGGTGCCGATGCCGCGAATGGAGATGGCCGCGGGACTGCCGGGCCCCTGCTGCAGGTCGTTAATGACCAGGTTCGGTGCAGCATTGGCAAAGGTCTGCAAGTCGAGGTCGAATCGCCGCTGCAGGTCAGCGCTGCTCAACGCACTGATCGAGGTGCCGAGGTCCTGCAGGTTCTCCTCGCGCTTGCGCGCCGTGACCGTGATTTCCTCGAGTACCCCGACCGAGGACTCCTGGGCCAGGGCCGGAACCCAGGCAGATGTGCTTCCCAGCGCAATGGCGACTGCCGACGAGGTCAGCAGGTTCCGCTTCGACTTGATCATGCTCGTCCAACCTCCAGTGAATGAGAAATCAGGTACCAGGCTGGGAGCTTCGACGATGTTTCAGCGCAACTTTTGATGCTGCAACGCTACGCCGTCCCCCAATGAGCCGAAGATAATCCGCTTGTTGTCGACAAGCAAGTGTAACCCCTATACTCGACCGCGAATCACCGCAAGTGTGGCGTCGAAGTCACACATTGTCCGTATTTTTGCGCTGCAAAGCGCGCTTCCATGAGGAGTGTTCAAGTGGCCTGGGACTTCGAGACCGATCCGGACTTCCAGCAGAAGCTCGACTGGATGAATGAGTTTGTCAGTCGTGAAATCGAACCGCTCGACCTGATCTTTCGTGGTCCCGCCGATCCCTTCGACCCCTCACTGCCGGGTCCAGCTGCCGCCATGGCCCCTCTCAAGAAGCAGGTACAGGAGCGCGGGCTGTGGGCCTGCCACCTTGGACCTGAACTCGGCGGCCAGGGTTACGGGCAGCTGAAGCTGGGATTGATGAACGAGATCCTGGGGCGCAGCCGCTTTGCGCCGACAGTCTTCGGATGCCAGGCACCGGACACCGGCAATGCCGAAATCCTTGCGCGCTTTGGGAGTCCGGAACAGAAGCAGCGCTACCTGCAGCCGCTCCTCGCCGGCGAGATTGCCTCCTGCTATTCCATGACTGAGCCGCAAGCCGGTGCCGACCCCGGCCAGTTCACCTGCAGGGCAGTCCTCGAGGGAGACCACTGGGTCATCAACGGGGAGAAGTGGTTCGCCTCGCACGCCGACTTCTCGCGTTTCCTGCTGGTGGTGGTGGTCACCAATCCGGACGTACCGATTCATCAGGGCGCCTCCATCCTGGTGGTGGACCGCGATACGCCGGGGCTCGAGGTGGTGCGCAACACGGCAGTGGGGATGCGCGAGGAGCCCGGCTCGGGGGTACATGGTTACCTGCGCTTCACCAACTGCCGAGTGCCGCGCGAGGCGATACTGGGCAAGCCCGGCCAGGGCTTCGAGGTCGCCCAGTCCAGGCTGGGCGGCGGGCGCATCCATCATGCGATGCGCACGGTCGGCCTGCTCAAGCGGGCCCTCGACATGATGTGCGAACGCGCACTCAGTCGGCGGACCAAGGGCGAA
>JAURMS010000037.1 GCA_030830595.1 Gammaproteobacteria bacterium
AACGCTACGCCTGCCGACCGCGCCTCGCTCACGAGGCCCTCCATGAGTTGGGTGGTGCGCTGCGCGAGTGCAGCGTGGAATCCCGGGGCAGATAGACCGGCCAGGGTGGCCAGGCCCGCGGCCATCGCCACCGGGTTACCGGACAGCGTGCCGGCCTGGTAGACCGGTCCGAGCGGGGCGAGCTTTTCCATGATGTCGCGCCGGCCACCGAAGGCCCCCACTGGCATGCCTCCGCCGATCACCTTGCCCAGCGTCGTCAGGTCGGGCTCCACGCCGTAGAGTGCCTGCGCACCACCCGCTGCTACGCGGAAACCGGTCATGACCTCATCAAAGATGAGCACGGCACCATGCTCGGAACAGAGCACGCGCAAGCCCTCCAGAAAACCGGGTTCCGGCAGCACGCAATTCATGTTGCCGGCGATGGGCTCGACGATCACCGCGGCGATCTCGTTGCCCATGGCAGCAAAACATTCGCGCGCTGCGGGCAGGTCGTTGTACGGCAAGGTCAGGGTGTGGCGGGCGAAGTCCGCGGGCACGCCGGGCGAGGTGGGCACACCCAGTGTGAGGGCCCCCGAGCCGGCCTTGACCAGCAGGGAATCCGAGTGCCCGTGGTAGCAGCCCTCGAACTTCACGATCCGGTCCCGTCCGGAATAGCCCCGGGCCAGGCGGATGGCGCTCATGGTCGCCTCGGTGCCGGAGCTGCACATCCTGACGAGGTCCATGGACGGCACCAACTCGATGACCCGTTTTGCGAGTTCGGTCTCGAGCGCGGTGGGTGCTCCAAAGCTGAGGCCGTCCGTTGCCCGCTCCTGCACCGCCTGCACGACGGCCGGGTGGGCATGGCCCAGGATCATCGGACCCCAGGAACCGACGTAATCAATGAAACGGCGGCCATCGGCGGCTTCCACATACGCGCCGCTGGCCCGGGCGAGGAAAATGGGATCTCCGCCCACGCCACGAAACGCACGGACCGGGGAATTCACCCCGCCCGGGATGACCTTGCAGGCTTCCTCGAACAACGACACGACCCCACCTCTCGATCTTGTTGGTTCGGCAGATTCTAGTCGAAGCGGTAGCCGAAAGCCTCGACCTCACGCGCCCAGCGGACCCCGACCAGCACTGCGAGCTCGCGCGAGTAGTATTCCTGATAGGGCCTCCGGGTCGAGACGTTCTCGCGTGGCAGGGGAGCAACTGGCAGCCCCAGGCGGCGACAGACCTCGGTGACATCCTGCTCGAGGTTCTCGAATCGCCCGACGAAGTCGAGGCCCAATTCGCCTGCCTGGTTCGCGATCATCCACCACTGCGAGCGATCGTCACGCCGGAGTTCGGCGCGGGCGAAATCCTCGAAGCTGCCGGCTGCGACCTGGCGATGACGCCGGTGTGTAGTGTCCTTCAGCAGGTAGGCGTACCAGGACACCAGCCGATCCCACGGGTTGCGCACGAAGGCAAATTTAAAAAGCCTCGCGTATTCCTCAGGCGGGATGAGTCGCTCTGCCCGTACGAGCGGCGCGTGGATGCGGAAATAGTGCCTGCGCCAGTCGCGTACCAGCAGCAGGTCGGAGCCCAGCTTGTTGAGCCTGGAGCCCGACGGGCGTAGCGAGTGGGGCTCCAGCAGGCGGGTCAGGCTGGTGCCCGCAGTTTTCTGGACGTGCACGAAGAGGAAGCCGTGCGTGACCGAGATGAGCATTCAGCGTAATCCCTCGATCCGGTACCCGTCCGCCTCCAGCAGGGATTGCAAGCTGTCTTCGCCCACCAGGTGCAGCGCGCCCACGACCACCAGGTAGTCGTCGTGCTCCTCAAGCAATTCGACGATGCGCCGAGCCCAACGCTGGTTACGCTCGACGATCAGTGCCCGGTACACCTCGGGGTGTTCCACGAACTCCTCGTTGAGCTGTTCGGTCAGGTAAGCGTCATTGCCCGATTTCCAGGCTGCGACAAAGGCCTCAAGCTCGGGGAGTGGGCGGTGGGCGTCCTCCAGGGACTTCTGCAAAAGCTCTTGCTGCACCTCGGGACTCAGGGAATCGAGTGTCGCGAGTTGCTCGTCGAGGGTCTCGAGTCCCCCCAGATGCTTGCCGTCGGCCCTGGCCAGTCTCTGAAGCTGCGCCTCCACGCCGGACTCTACGGTAAATCCTGCCTGGTTAAGGCTGGCCGTCGTGACGTTGAGCGCCTCGAACCAGGGCTCTGCGCGGCCCTTTTCATCCAGCGCGCGCTGCAGGGTGATCGACTCGGCACTGGCCTGGGTCAGGCCGTTGGTGTCGACCTCCAGGAGCAGCGTTTCCGCATCCTGGTAGGCACTTGCCAGCGTACCCTCCACACTGAAATCTCCGGGTCGAAGCAGGTGCATGGAACCGAACAGGTAGACGGCGTTGTTCGCACCCTGAAGTCGCCACAGCCGAGGGCCCTCGGTCGCGTGTGCGGGCCCTGTCAGCAGCAGGGCGGCCAGAAAAAAATTAAGCGCCTGTGTTCTCAAGCCAATAGTCCTTGGTTATTCACAGCCACTCGACCGAGGTCTCCAGTCTTCCATCGGCCTGCAACGTGATGATCCGATAACCCGGTCCGTGCTGATCGATGGCGAATTCATCGACGCCGGGCGCGAACTGGAAACAGGTAGAAGGTGTGCCCATCAGGGTGATGCCTGTCTCAATGCGATCGAAGGCCTGATGAGCATGACCCCAGAGGATACCCCGCACCCGACCTGAGCGTTGCGCCAGTTCCAGCAGGGCGGTGCCATCCTCGAGGCCCAGGGCGTCGATCCAGGCCGATCCCAAGGCCACCGGCGGATGATGCAGTGCCAGCAGCAGGTGAGGTCGGCCCGGACGTTCCAGCAGTTCTGCAAGGGCAGCCAGTCGCTGCTTGCCCAGCCGTCCATGCTCTTCACCGGGCACGGTACTGTCGAGGGGCATGAGGGCCCAGTCCCCATTCAGTTGAACCTCGCCCGCAGTCTTCGCATAGTGGGTGAGAGAGTCGGCGAAAAGAGGCTGTACGTCATGGTTGCCTGGAAGGCAGACCGCAGGCAGTCCGCAACGGTCCAGCGTTGCCCTCAGCAGCCCATACCCCTCGTTGTCGTCCTGCACCAGGTCGCCGGTGAGGACCAGGGCCTCGATACCAGGATGCCGCTCCAGCGCCGCCTCCAGGCAGGCGCTGAAGCTGCGAAGAGTGACCACCCCACGGACCTTACCTGCGTGGCAACCCACCAGGTGCAGGTCCGTGAGGTGGAGCAGCTTCACTTCACTCAGTAGCGGTAGTGCTCGGGCTTGAAGGGCCCCTCGACCGGCACGCCGAGGTAGGCAGCCTGCTCGTTGCTCATCTTGGTGAGCTTGGCGCCAATCCGCTCAAGGTGCAGCTTGGCCACGCGCTCGTCGAGGTGCTTCGGCAGGGTGTAGACGCGCTTCTCGTACTTGGCGCCCTGGCTGAACAACTCGATCTGGGCCAGTACCTGGTTGGTAAAGGAGTTGGACATCACGAACGAGGGGTGCCCGGTGGCGCAGCCGAGGTTCACCAGCCGGCCCTCGGCCAGCACGATGATGCGCTTGCCGTCCGGGAAGATGACATGGTCGACCTGTGGCTTGATGTTCTCCCACTGGTACTGCTTCAGAGCGGCAATCTCGATCTCGCTGTCGAAGTGCCCGATGTTGCAGACGATGGCCTGATGACGCATCCGGCGCATGTGGTCGTGGTTGATCACGTTCACGTTGCCGGTGGCGGTGACGAAGATATCGGCCTGCTCGCAGGCTTCGTCCATGGTGACCACCCGATAGCCTTCCATCGCGGCCTGCAGCGCGCAGATGGGATCGACCTCGGTGACCCACACGGTAGCGCCCAGGCCGCGGAAGGACTGGGCACAGCCCTTGCCTACGTCCCCGTAGCCGGCTACGACGGCAATCTTGCCGGCAATCATCACATCGGTGGCGCGCTTGATGGCATCCACCAGCGACTCACGGCAACCGTAAAGGTTGTCGAATTTGGCCTTGGTGACCGAATCGTTGACGTTGATGGCAGGGAAGGGCAGTTCGCCGTTCTTGGCCAGGCTGTACAGGCGCTTGACGCCGGTGGTGGTCTCCTCGGTCACGCCCTTGATGTGCTTCAGGCGCTCCGAATACCAGCCGGGCTGTGCTTCCAGGCGGCGCTTGATCGAGGCATAGAGTGCGACCTCTTCCTCGTTGGTCGGCTTGGAGATCACCGAGAGATCCTGCTCGGCCTTGGTGCCGAGCATCAGCAGCAGGGTGGCGTCGCCGCCGTCGTCGAGGATCATGTTCGCCTGCTGGCCCTTGGGCCATTCGAAGATGCGGTGGGTGAACTCCCAGTATTCATCCAGGGTCTCGCCCTTGTGGGCAAACACCGGCGTGCCGGAGTCCGCGATCGCGGCTGCAGCATGATCCTGGGTCGAGTAGATGTTGCACGAGGCCCAGCGCACCTCCGCACCGAGCGCCTTCAGCGTCTCGATGAGCATGGCGGTCTGGATGGTCATGTGCAGGGACCCTGCGATGCGGGCGCCCTTGAGCGGCTGACGACCCGCGTATTCCTCGCGGACCTGCATCAAGCCAGGCATCTCCGTCTCGGCGATGGCCATTTCCTTGCGGCCGAACTCAG
>JAURMS010000277.1 GCA_030830595.1 Gammaproteobacteria bacterium
CCTGTTGTGTATTACGCGGCACGCTGCCGCGCGATGGAGTCATTAGGCGTCAGCCTGATGTCGGACGACATAACCCAAAGGGTGTAGGCAGGCTCGACTGGTTCACATAGACAGATTCTGTCAGGTTCAGTGAGGCCGGCAGGGATTTGGCAAAAAAAAGACCAGGCGCTGTGCCCTGTATGGGCCCATACGCCTGGTCGGATTGACGGCCGACCTGGCTGTTTGACCAGCCAGGCCGAGGGGCCTTTACGGAGAAACGCTGAGGGTCACCGTCGCCTCGTCACTCGTGACAGTCGATTCATACAAATCAGAGTCCGTAGTCATGACGTCCACGGTATTCACGTGGCTTCCGGAGCAATCTGCGTCGAGATAGCTCGCCGTGAACGTGCAGGTATAGACATTCGACTCTGCGCCCGGGGCGGTTGACTTGACGGCCACTTCCCTCCCCACGTCGCAGGTGCTGTCGGCGCCAAGGGTGCCGCTGTCGACAAGCCCGAATTTATTGTCATAGAACTCGTCAATGAACAGCGTATCCGCCTCGGAATTGTTGGTGACGGTCACCTGGTAGGTGGCTTCCACGTAACAGTTCTGGGTCGACAAGACGCTCTTGGACACAGAGGGGTCCTGCTGGGAATCGGTCACCAGGACCAGGGCGCTATCGTTATCGCTTACCCCTTCCAGGGTGCCGACCGTAACAACGTTGACGTGACGGAAGTCTCGGTTTCCGGCAACCAGCCCCTCGAATGAGCAGGTGACTTCATAGTCCGTGGTAGAGATGCCCTCCAACTCATAGTTCGCTAGCTCCGTACAGCTGTTAGTGCGCACGTTGGGCAGGTCATCCGAAAGTAAGTTGCCATACTTGTCGTCGCTGATCGAGGTGATGGTCACCGGGACATTGCCGGTGTTCTCGATGGACACGTTGAAGGTGACGTACCCGCCAGGCTCGGCCACGGTGTTCTCTGCAGCCGTCTTGGTAACCTGGATGCCGGCTTTTTCGACCCGAACTGGTATGTTGAAGGTGTCGTCACAGGCGCACTTTGACTTGGTTTCAGGGGCGAGTGAGGCAAGATTCGAAAAGTCGGCGATCACGTTCGCACCGTTGTGCCAACTGGTGCAATTGGGCAGGTTGACGAACCCGTCATTGTCGGTGTCTGCGCACATGATACCCGGGACCGACCAGATGGCATCGTAAGAGCCCTGACGAATGTCGCCGACGTTATCGCCATCCAGTTGTTCGAAGGGCGTGCTGCCTGGGACCACGGTCACGACTGCGCAAGAACCGTTCGCATCGACACCCTGCCCTCGCGCATTGGTGCCATCCTGGCTGAAAAAGAACGCCGCGTCGTAGCGGATGGAGGCATTGACCGCGACCGCGAACTTCGCGTTTTCCAGCGTGAAGGTCGAGCCTTCGACGCAGAAGGTCGTGTCCGCCTCCACCACCCGTGCCAACCGGATGTCGTTTGCGGTGCAGTTCAATGCATTCTTCCCGACAACAGGGGTGCCGAAGGCAGCCTGCATGCAGTTGCCCTCTCCCTGAATCACCGGGTTGATGTCGACCTCGACTGCAGAGGCCGGGAAAGCCGGAGCCAAAACCAGCATCACTGCCGCGCTGAGTAACCTCGTGCCCCTTCCATTGTTTTCGGTATTGGTCGTCATGCTTCATCACTCCCTTCATTGCTACATGTAGCGCGGAACCGTCCCGCGGCTAGCAGAATGCCATGGCGTGATGTAACGATCACTTCACAAAAATGAAGTTTCAGGACGTTAAGTTAACTCAGCGTCGGCTTATGTTGAATGCCAAGAAAAAATAACAATTGGCCTGCCCTCAAGCGGTCCGCAAGTCCCGCAGCAGACCGTCATGCAGGTCGTAAATCCAGCCGTGCAAAGACAGAGGCTGACCACGGTCTCGGGCCGCCTGGATCAGTGGGAGACTTTCGAGCACTTCGACCTGCCGGGTCACGTTCCTCTCGCACAGGCCATACCAGTGTGCCCGAGAGTTGGGTGACGGGGGTGGAGTGCCCTCCTCGGACCCTGATGCCCTGACCAACTGGCGGAGGGGTGACAGCCAGTCCTCAAGCGGATTCTCGACATCGGGTCCCATCGCTGCCTGAACCCCACCGCAGCCGTAATGCCCGCACACGATCACGTGCTCCACAGCCAGGACATTGATGGCGTACTGCAGGACGGCCATGCAGTTGGTGTCATCCGGATTTACCAGGTTGGCGATGTTTCGATGGACGAACACCTCCCCCGGCTCCAGACCGATGATGGAATTGGCCGGCACACGGCTGTCGGCGCAGCCGATCCATAGATACTTGGGTCGCTGCAACCCGCACAGGCGTTCGAAATAGAGCGGGTCGCGACTGCGTAGCTGCTCCGCCCAGCGCCGGTTCGCGTCGAACAATTCTGGAAGGTGCCGCATCCCCTGCCCCCTTGTTGTTATCTGTGGAATGGCGGGTCGGAGTATGTCCAAATATAGGTGCGATCACCATAGGAGGTTCTGGTGTGCTGACTCCCTTTCACGTGGCGGTTCAGGTCAGGGACCTCGAGGAGGCCCGGCAGTTTTACGGTGCAAAGTTGGGTTTCGCCGAGGGTCGCAGCAGCGAGGAGTGGATCGACTTCAACATGTTCGGTCACCAGTTCGTCGTGCATTTGAATCCGGCGCTGGGCCCTGAAGGGCGGGTAGCGGCCATCAGCAATGCGGTGGATGGACACGGCGTGCCCGTGCCCCATTGTGGAGTAGTGCTGGAAATGCGGGTCTGGGAGCAGTTCGCAGAGCAAGCCCGGGCTGCGGTGGGTCAGTTCGTGATCGAGCCCTATATCCGCTTCAAGGGCCAGGTGGGTGAGCAGGCGACCATGTTTTTTCTGGACCCCTCCGGCAATGCGCTGGAGTTCAAGGCCTTTCGGGACATCGCCGGGGAACTGTTCAGGACCGGGTGAGAGGGGCCGGTCTATTTGCTAAACTGTGCGGTGCAAAAAAACGACGGGTCTAGCACCCCAGGTCCCAAACAACGACGGATAAGGTTTCCATGAAAATCGTATCGCCCGGCGAGAAGTTACGTACCGCGGTCAAGGAAGAAGTACCCCTCCAGGTAGTGGGTGCGGTCAACGCCTTCAGCGCGTTGCTGGCGGAGCGCAGTGGCTTTCGTGCCCTGTACCTCTCCGGTGCAGGGGTCGCCAACGCTTCATTCGGACTCCCGGATCTGGGCATCACCATGCTGAACGACGTCTGCGAGGACGTCCGCAGGATCTGTTCGGCCACAGACCTCCCCCTGCTCGTGGATGCGGATACCGGTTGGGGCGCAGCCTTCAACATCGAGAGAACCTGCCGCGACCTCATTCGATCAGGGGCGGCGGGGATGCATCTGGAGGATCAGGTCCAGGCCAAGCGCTGTGGGCACCGACCAGGCAAGGAACTGGTGTCCTGCGCCGAGATGGTCGACAGGCTCAAGGCGGCCGTGGATGGACGCACCGACGAAAATTTCGTGGTCATGGCCCGTACGGATGCCCATGCCGTGGAGGGCCAGCAGGCCGCAGTGGACCGAGCGCTGGCCTACGTGGAGGCCGGGGCAGACATGATCTTTGCCGAGGCTCTCGCCAGCCTGGACGAATACAGGCAATTCACAAGCGCCGTCCCGGTGCCCGTCCTGGCAAATATCACCGAATTCGGCAAGACGCCGCTGTTCACCGTGGAGGAACTGGCTTCTGCTGGCGTGGGCCTGGTCCTGTACCCGCTGTCTGCCTTCCGCGCCATGAGCAAGGCCGCTCTGGAGGTATACGGCACCCTTCGCCGGGAGGGCACCCAGAAAGCCGTCCTCGACACCATGCAGACCCGCGCAGAGTTGTACGAGGTACTCGGCTATCACGACTACGAGAAAAAGCTCGACGAATTGTTTTCACGCGACCGCAAGTGAGGGGATGAGATGAGTAACGCGAGCGACACCATGCTTCCCAAGCCCAAGAAGTCAGTGGCCCTGTCGGGGGTGCCGGCGGGAAACACCGCGCTGTGCACCGTCGGGCGCTCTGGCAACGACCTTCACTATCGCGGCTACGACATTCTCGACATTGCGGAAAGCTGCGAGTTCGAGGAAGTGGCTCACCTGCTGGTCCACGGCGATCTGCCAAATCTAGCCGAGCTGGCCTCCTACAAGGCCCACCTGCGCGACCTCAGGGGCCTCCCTGCGGTGGTCAGGGTCGCGCTTGAGCAGTTGCCCGCCTCTGCCCATCCCATGGATGTCATGCGTACGGGGGTGTCGGCTCTCGGCTGCGCCATGCCGGAGAAGGATGATCATGGCCCTGCAGGCGCCAGGGACATCATTGATCGGCTGATTGCCTCCCTGGGCTCCATGCTGTGCTACTGGTATCACTACAGCCAGAGGGGCGTAAGGATCGAGGTTGATACCGATGATGACTCGGTCGGCGGGCATTTCCTGCACCTGCTGCATGGCCGACCAGCGCCTGCCAGTTGGGTCAGGGCCATGCATACGTCGCTTATTTTGTACGCAGAGCACGAGTTCAATGCGTCCACCTTCACGGCGCGCGTCATCGCAGGCACCGGTTCGGACATGCACTCCTGCATCACGGGGGCGATCGGCGCACTGCGCGGCCCGAAGCATGGGGGCGCGAACGAAGTGGCCTTCGAGATCCAGCAGCGCTACGGCAGCCCTGACGAAGCGGAAGCCGACATTCGGGAGCGGGTGGGCCGCAAGGAAGTGGTGATTGGCTTCGGCCATCCGGTCTACACCATTGGCGACCCGCGCAATGCAGTCATCAAGCGCGTCGCCCGGCAGCTTGCCGAAGAGGCCGGTGATACCCGCATGTACGACATCGCCGAGCGCCTCGAGACGGTCATGTGGGAGATCAAGAAGATGTTTCCGAACCTGGACTGGTTCAGTGCCGTGTCCTATCACATGATGCAGGTGCCCACGGCGATGTTCACGCCGCTGTTTGTCATAGCCCGGACGACTGGTTGGGGCGCCCACGTGATCGAACAGCGGATCGATGGCAAGATCATCCGACCGAGCGCCCACTACACGGGCCCGGAGCCGCGGCAGGTGCTGCCGATCGACCAGCGCACCTGAACAGCTTCATCATGAGCAGCACTTATCGCAAGCCTCTCCCTGGCAGTGCCCTGGATTGGTTCGATGCCAGCGAGGCAGTGGAGTCCCTTCGGCCCGGAGCTTGGGGCACCCTCCCCTATTCCTCCCGCGTGCTGGCTGAAAACCTGGTCAGGCGCTGCGATCCGGCGATTCTCGATGAGTGCCTCCTGCAGTTGATCGATCGCCGTCGGGATCGCGATTTCCCGTGGTTTCCTGCCCGCGTGGTCTGCCATGACATCCTCGGCCAGACTGCGCTGGTTGACCTGGCGGGCCTGCGCGATGCCATCGCGGATGCAGGAGGTGATCCGGCGCAGGTCAACCCGGTGGTGCCGGTCCAGTTGATCGTTGATCACTCCCTGGCTGTGGAATGCGGCGGTGACGACCCGCAGGCCAGGGAAAAGAACGAGGCCATTGAAGCGCGCCGTAACGAGGATCGCTTCCACTTCATCGAGTGGTGCCGCAAGGCCTTTCGCAATGTGGATGTGATTCCTCCGGGTAACGGCATCATGCACCAGATCAACCTGGAGCGGATGTCACCGGTGGTCCATGCTCGGGACGGGGTGGCGTTCCCCGACACCCTGGTGGGAACGGACAGCCACACGCCGCACGTGGATGCGCTCGGGGTGATCGCCATTGGCGTCGGCGGACTGGAGGCCGAGAACGTCATGCTGGGGCGCGCTTCCTGGATGCGCCTGCCCGAGTCCATCGGCGTCAAACTGACCGGTCGACCAGCGCCTGGCATCACCGCAACGGATATCGTACTGGCCCTGACCGAATTCCTGCGCAAGGCAGGCGTGGTCTCTGCATGGCTGGAATTCCATGGCGAGGGTGCGGCGGCGCTGACGCTTGGCGATCGCGCCACCATCTCCAACATGGCTCCCGAATATGGGGCTACGGCGGCGCTGTTCGCCATCGACGGCCAGACCATCGACTACCTCCGCCTGACCGGTCGCGACCAGGCCCAGGTTGCCCTGGTTGAGCGCTATGCACGTGCGGCTGGCCTGTGGGCGGACACCCTGGCGGGTGCTCGCTATGACCGAGACCTGCAGTTCGATCTCGGTAGCGTTGTTCGCAACATGGCGGGCCCTTCGCGTCCTCATGCCCGCGTAGCCACGACGGAGTTGACCGAGCGTGGCATTGCTGGACCCTGGCAGGAAGAACCGGGCCTGATGCCGGACGGGGCCGTGATCATTGCCGCCATTACCAGTTGCACCAACACCAGCAATCCCCGCAATGTCGTCGCCGCCGGCCTGCTGGCCAGGAACGCCAATCGCCTGGGCCTCAAGCGGCGCCCCTGGGTGAAGAGTTCGCTCGCACCTGGTTCAAGGACGGTTGAGATCTACCTGCGAGAGGCGGGATTGCTCGAGGAACTCGAACGTCTCGGTTTCGGCATCGTGGGGTTTGCCTGCACGACCTGCAACGGCATGTCCGGGGCTCTCGACCCGGCCATCCGTGACGAAATCGTCCGTCGCAAGCTCTACACCACGGCCGTGCTGTCCGGTAACCGCAATTTCGACGGCCGCATTCACCCACACGCCAGGCAGGCATTTCTTGCCTCGCCACCGCTGGTCATCGCCTATGCGATTGCGGGCACCATTCGCGTCGATATCGAGCGCGATCCGCTGGGCCATGATGCCGAGGGTCGGCCCGTGACCCTGGCGGACATCTGGCCCAGCGATGCAGAGATCGATGCCATCGTCGCCCGCTGCGTAAAGCCGGAACAGTTCCGGTCCGTCTATGAGCCCATGTTCAGTGCTCGCGTGGAGAAGGCCACCTCTGCCACCAGTCCTCTCTATGCCTGGAGGCCTCGCAGCACCTACATCCGCCGCCCGCCCTATTGGGAAGGCGCGCTGGCCGGTGAGCGGACCCTCAGGGGCATGCGTCCACTCGCCATCCTGGGTGACAACATCACCACCGACCATCTGTCGCCTTCCAATGCCATCCTTCCCGACAGTGCGGCGGGAGAGTACCTGGCCCGCATGGGCCTGCCGGAGGAGGACTTCAATTCCTACGCGACCCATCGTGGCGATCACCTGACCGCCCTGCGGGCCACGTTTGCCAACCCCACCCTGCGCAACGAAATGGCGGTCGTCGATGGAGAAGTGCGCCCGGGTTCGCTCGCGCGCCTGGAGCCCGAGGGGCAGGTGCTGCGCATGTGGGAGGCCATCGAGGCCTACATGGAGCGAGGGCAGCCACTGATCGTGGTCGCGGGCGCCGAATATGGCCAGGGCTCCTCGCGCGACTGGGCCGCGAAGGGTGTGCGGTTGGCCGGCGTGGAGGCCATCCTGGCCGAGGGCTTCGAGCGCATCCACCGCACCAACCTGGTCGGGATGGGCGTACTCCCGTTGGAGTTCAAGTCAGGGACCACCAGGACATCCCTGGACCTGGATGGCACGGAGACCTTCGATGTACTGGGCGACAGGACTCCGGGCTGCGACCTGACGCTTCGTATCCATCGCCGCTCCGGCGAGACCCTCGATGTGGTCGTCACCTGCCGACTGGACACCGCCGAGGAGGTGTCCATCTACGACGCCGGCGGGGTACTTCAGCGCTTTGCGCGCGACTTCCTGGATCGGTCCAAGGTGGCCTGAGTTGAGAACCCCTCCCCCACAGATCGCCGTGGCAGCCACTTACATGCGCGGTGGCACCAGCAAGGGTGTGTTTTTCCGCCTGGAGGACCTGCCCGCGCCGGCCCGCGTACCCGGCCCGGATCGGGACCGGCTGTTGCTGAGACTCATGGGGAGCCCCGATCCCTACGGCAAGCAGATCGACGGGATGGGTGGGGCGACCTCCAGCACCAGCAAGGCTGTGATCCTGTCGCGCAGCGAGCGGCCCGATCATGACGTGAACTACCTGTTTGGCCAGGTCTCCATCGATCGGCCCTTCGTGGACTGGAGCGGCAACTGCGGCAACCTGTCCGCCGCGGTCGGGCCGTTCGCGATTGCTGCGGGAATCATTCCGGCCAGTCGGTTGCCCGCAGAGGGCACGGCCGAAGTCCGGATCTGGCAGGAGAACATCGGCAAGACCATTGTCGCCCACGTGCCCATGAGGCAGGGACACGTGCAGGAAACCGGGGACTTTGAGCTGGACGGCGTGACCTTTCCGGCCGCAGAGATCAGGCTTGAATTTCTGGACCCGGGTCCCGAGGAAGCCAGCGACGGACCGGCGAAGCTATTCCCCACCGGACACACCCTGGAGATGCTCGACGTTCCCGGGGTCGGTCGCTTAGAGGTCACGCTGATCAATGCGGGCATCCCGACGGTCTTCGTGGCTGCGGAGGCACTGGGATACACGGGGACCGAGCTGCAGGAAGACATCAATGCCGACCCTGCGGCACTCCGGCGCTTCGAGGCAATTCGGGCCGCGGGCGCCCTGCAGATGGGGCTGATCAAGAGCCTGGACGAGGCGGCTTCACGGCAGCACACCCCCAAGGTGGCCTTTGTGGCCGCGCCCAGGGATTATCGGGCCTCCAGCGGCCGTCGAGTGACTGCTGACGAGGTCGACCTGCTGGTTCGGGCCCTGTCCATGGGCAAACTCCACCACGCCATGATGGGTACAGCCGCGGTTGCGATCGGAACCGCCGCTGCGGTGCCAGGCACCCTGGTCACTCGCGCTGCAGGCGGCTTGCCCAGGTCCGAGGTGGTATTCGGGCACCCCTCGGGCATCCTGCGGGTCGGGGCCAGCGTGGAACGCGTTGGCGATGAATGGGTGGCCACTCGGGCGGTCATGAGCCGCTCGGCGCGCATCCTGATGGAAGGCAGGGTCAGGCTGCCATTCGAATAATCGGGCTCGCTAGAAAATACTGAGCTGGCTCGAGTCCGATGTCCGGTTTTTTTTTCTGGACGGCTTGGCCTTCCCCGAGTCCAGCACCAGCAGCGGTGGTCCGGGAAGCGCTGAGATGAAACGAGCCAGCGCCTCGAACGCTGCCGGCACGAGCCGGTAGCGGATGAAGCGTCCCTCTGGTTCCGGCACCGTGAGACCGGCGACTGACAATTCCTTGAGGTGGAACGACAGGGTCGACGGCGGGCAGTTGACCGAACGGGCGATCTCTCCTGCAGCCACGCCCCCCTTGGGGCCCGCCGCAATGATCTCCACGATCTTGATGCGGGTGGGTTGGGAGAGCGCCGCCACCATTCCGGGAAAGTCGTAATCTGGGCCTCGGTCCATGTCTTGATTTCCCCCTAACAACCTACCGGCTACATTTTGATACTAGTGGAAGAGGC
>JAURMS010000278.1 GCA_030830595.1 Gammaproteobacteria bacterium
CGCACCTCGGTCAGGAGCTTCTGCTGGAGGTCGATCGCAAGATAAGTGTCCGCCTGGAACACCCGGAGCTTGCGCTCGGCTTTCATGCTGATCCGGCTCGCGGTGACATCGGCCACGCAGCCGTTGGCAAACCTCAGGCGGGCATTGGCAATATCTGATTCGGCAGTGAACACCGGGGCACCCACGGCATCGATCGATTCCAGCGGGGAGCGGACCATGTCGAGCACCAGGTCGATATCGTGGATCATCAGGTCGAGGATTACGCTGACGTCCGTCCCGCGCGCCTTGAACGGAGCCAGCCGGGTCGACTCGATGAAACGGGGCGCCCGCAGACGCTCGCGGGCAGCAAGCATCGCCGGGTTGAAGCGCTCGAGATGCCCGACCTGCAGGACTCGCCCCCGACTGGCGGCAAGCTCGATCAGTTCACGGGCTTCCTGCACGGTCACGGTGATGGGCTTTTCCACCAGCACGTGCGCTCCTGCCTCGAGCAAGTCGCCGGCGACCCGTCGATGATGCGGCGTGGGGGTGACCACGCTGGCGGCATCCACCTTTCCCAGGATCTCGCGATGATCTGCCAGGGCCGCACAGCCCAGCTCGGCCGCCAAGGAATCCCGTGCCCCGGGGTTGGGGTCCACCACCCCGACCAGTTGCACGCCATCCATCGACGCGTACTTCTGGGCATGAAACCTGCCGAGATAACCCGCCCCGACCACTGCGACCCGTAACATCGCGCTAGTATAGTGAGGTCATGACAGCCAAACAGGTCAAAACAGGCCCTCGCCTGCCGTTACCACGGGGCGAATGGCGCTGGGTGGCGGTATTCGCGGCGGGCGGTGTGCTGGTCCTGCCGACGCTGGTGTACTTGGCTGGCCTCGCGACCCTCGGGCCCTATGACGGCGGTTTGCTGGCGTTCTGGGGCTCGTTCTACCTTGCGCTGTCGACCCTGAAGCCCACCGCCTGGCTGCTGGTCACGGGCCCGTACGGCCTGTTCTGGCTGCTCAGGCTGGCCCGCCGCGCACTCAGCCACAAACCGCCCCTGCCCTAGCGCCCCCGCTGCGCCGCACTCTGGTCACGGGCCGCCCTGAATTCATTGTCCGGATACCAGTTTGGCCAGGTCCCACCGGATGCCACCCTGGCGCCCACCTCGAACAGCAGGGTCAGGTCCTCGATGGAGCCGGACACGTCCCAGTCCTCGCGATAGTCGTCGGTCTGCTTGTGGTAGTCGGAGTTGAAATAGGCGTCCGCCCTGCGCTGCCCCTCTCCCGCCGGTTGTCCACGCAGTTCGGTTCCCGACTTGATGTACAAGGCCGGCACGCCGACCTTGGCCAGGTTGACGTGATCGGAGCGATAGAAATAACCCGCCTCCGGGCTGGAATCAGGCGCCAACACCCGCCCCTGGGCAGCAGCGGCCTCCCTTAGGAGGTCCTCAAGTTCCGAAGCGCCGAAGCCGATCACCTGCAGGTCACGGGCGCGTCCCAGCGGAGCCAGCGAGTCAATGTTGATGACCGCGGCGGTTGTCTCGAGCGGCACGAGCGGGTTGGCCGCATAGAACTCCGAGCCGATCAACCCGGACTCTTCCGCGGTCACCGACAGGAACAAGATCGACCTCTCAGGCGGCGGCGCCAGGCTACGGAAGGCCCTGGCGATGGCGAGGATGCCGGCGACCCCGGTCGCGTTGTCCTGCGCACCGTTGAAGATGGTGTCGCCTCCAAGGGCAAGCGCCCGGCCCAGATGATCCCAGTGCGCTACATAAATGACGTACTCATCTGGCCTGGTCGTCCCCGGCATGACGGCGGCGACGTTCGGGGACTTGGCCCGCCTGATCAGGTTGCGCACGCCGGCGTCCGCCTTCGCCGCCAGCGGTACGGGGCGAAATCCGCGCTGGCGGGCAGCCAGGGACAGCGCGTCGAGGTCCTGTCCCGCGAGCGCCATCAACTCCCGCGTACGATCGAGGGTGATCCAGCCCTCGATCGCCGAACGACCCGCGTTGCCATCTGCCCTCTCCAGATAGAACTGCGGCCCGGTCCAGCCATTGCGGACCACCGCCCAGGGGTAGGCCGCGGGCGCCGTGTCGTGAATGATGATGGCGGCTGCGGCGCCCTGCCGGGCCGCCTCCTCGAATTTATAGGTCCAGCGGCCGTAGTAGGTCATCGCCCGACCACGGAACAACTCGGGATCCTCGGTGGCGAATCCCGGATCGTTGACCAGGATCAGGGCGGTCTTGCCCCGCATGTCCAGGCCCTCGTAGTCGTTCCATCCGTACTCCGGGGCCACGATGCCGTAGCCAACGAACACCACGTCGCTGTCGGCCACGCTGGAAGCCGGCTGTACACGCCGGGTCCCCACGACCATGTCATCCGCGAGGGCCAGGTCCAGCCGCTGCCCAGCCACCTGGAAAGCAAGCCTGGCATCCGCTGGCACGGCCGTGATCTCCACCAGGGGGACTTCCTGTCGGAAGCTGGCCCCGTTGGCCGGGCGCAATCCCAGCTCCTGGAACTCCCTCTCGAGGAACTCGACGGTTCGAGCCTCACCGGGACTGCCCGGCGCCCGACCCTCGAAGGCGTCGGAGGCCAACTCCGCCACCAGCGCGCGATAGACGGACTCGTTGATCTGGGCGGCGGCTCGCTGCTGCGAGGTCGGCTGGGTGGCACAGGAGGCCACCAGCACTCCGCACAGGATAGTCGAAAATCCCTTATGGAACATGTTGATCCTCATCAGAAACTTCCTGCCGGCCGCCCGCGGGAACCCCCCACGAGGCCCGGGTGTCCAAGCACTCAGGCAAGGTCCTGAGGCCAATAACTCCAGCTAATGACTGCCAGCAACAACCACATGGCCGCCTGGGCCTGCCATCGCCAACGGTGGTCCCTCTGCCAGGTCGCGAAGGCGACACCGGCCGCGACGGCGAGGATCCCGAACTGGATGACGGCGACCA
>JAURMS010000279.1 GCA_030830595.1 Gammaproteobacteria bacterium
ACAGCTGGTCGCTGGACGGACTGGAGTTCGGCCGCAGCACCCCGGTCCGCATGCGACCGGGCGAGCGTCTGCGGGTGATACTGCAGAACGACACCATGATGACCCATCCCATGCACATGCACGGGCTCTGGAGCGAGCTTGAGAACGATGGCGGGCAGTTCGTTGCCCGTCGCCACACCATTCCGGTGCAGCCCGCACAACGCATCAGTTATCTGGTGACTGCAGACGCCCTTGGCCGCTGGGCGTGGCACTGCCACCTGATGTTCCACATGGAGGCCGGCATGTTCCGCGAGGTGGTGGTGTCATGAAACTGCTATCCCCCGGCATGGCGGCAGGGCATTGCCTGCTGGCAGGGTTGGCCCTCGGCGAGCCGCACCTTCTGGCCCAGACTGATCATCACGCGGGCCACGGCAGCGCAGCTGGCGACGGGACGCGCACCGAGGCGCCGGCGGAGGCACGAGACCCGAATGCCTACGCCGACGGCACCGGCCTTGGCAGCGGCCCCTATCTACTGCCCGGGGTCCCGCCCCCGCGGATGGCCGACCAGCACCATTTCGCCGGCCTGCTGCTGGACCGGTTCGAGTGGGTGGGCGCGGATGATGCCTTTGCCGCCTACGATGCCACGGCCTGGTTTGGTGGCAGCTACCAGCGGCTGGTGGTGAAGGCCGAGGGCGACTATGCCGATGGCAAGCTGGATGAATCGCGCACCGAGCTGCTTTACAGCCAGGCCGTGGCGAGCTTCTGGGATGCCCAGGGCGGGCTGCGCCAGGACACCGGCCCGGGCCCGAACCGCACCTGGCTGGCCGCCGGCGTGCAGGGGCTGGCCCCGTACTGGTTTGAACTGGAAGCAACCGTATACCTCGGGGAGGGCGGCCGCACGGCTCTTAAACTGCAGGCCGAGTACGAGCTGCTATGCACCCAGCGCCTGGCCCTGCAACCCCGGGCGGAACTCGATATCTATGGTAAAAATGACCCGGAAACGGCCACCGGGTCTGGCCTCTCCAGCGCCACGGCGGGCCTGCGCCTGCGCTACGAGGTGTCCCGCCAGTTCGCCCCCTACCTGGGTATTGAATGGGCCGGCAACTTCGGCACCACGGCAGATTATGTCCGCGCCGAGGGCGGCGTCAGCAGTGAGGTGCGGTATGTGGCCGGCATCCGGATGTGGATCTAGACGTGAAGGAGCATCATAGCTCAGTGAGAGGCCTGGCCGGCCTGCCCTGATTCGGCCCTGGGAGTCTGGCTGGATGAAAGAGATTCTTATGGGTAATAAGAAGCAGAAGTGATCCTGCCCACCAACAGTGGACACGCCGCTAGGCGACATGGTTTGCCTCAAACGCTGCCGGGCTGATGAAGCCGTTGGCGCTGTGTCGGCGGGTTCGATTGTAGTCCACTTCGATGTACTCGAATACCGTTTGTCGCATCTCCTCCCTGGTGGCGAATCGCTCGCCGTGAATGGCCTCTACCTTGAGCGAGTGGAAGAAGCTCTCGGCGCAGGGTCGAGTAGCCCGGCGGAACCACCCCGCCAGGCTCTCACAGAACCGTACGTGAGCCTCTCGACTCATACGGCTCTTGTCATCCAGCCTTGATACTGCCAATGGACAAAAAGCCCTGGGGCACGCCGGGCAACAGCCTTTAGCCACGCATTCGCGCGGGACAGTCGACGGCGCAGCCGTTTGAACTTTCGCATAGCCCAGCCAACTAACGCAGAATTGATGTGGTTGAGGACAGAATGGAGTGCTGATCGACAGAAACGACCATAGTAGTTAATCCAGCCTGCAATGACAGGATTGAAACGCCGAGCCAATTCGTCCAGATCCGCATAAGTACATGCCTTGAGCCGCCATCCGCGCCGTACTTCTTGACGCAGGGTTTTTGCGGCCTTCTGGCTGATCGCGGGACTGAAGCTCACAAAGAACTCGCCCTCACGATTCCGCGCCGATCTAGGTCGAAACGTATACCCCAGAAAATCAAAGCTTTGACACTCCCAATCCTCAGGCCGACGTGAGTCCTTGCAATAAACAACTCGCGTTTTCTTGGCATTCAGGCTGAGCTTACACAACTTCAAACGCTGTTCGATACGCTCTCTTATCCAGTTTAGCTGCTTGAATGACCGGCAATGCACGACGATATCGTCAGCATACCGCTCGAAGTGGATGGCAGGGAAATTCTCCTTCATCCAAAGATCAAAGGCTAAATGTAGGAAGATATTGGCAAGCAGGGGGCTAATGACGCCGCCTTGAGGTGCACCGATTGAGCGTTGTAGCCGCTCCCCGCCCTGTAATTGCACATCCGCCTGTAACCATCTCTCGATGTACATGAGGACCCACTTACAGTCAGTGAACCGCCGCACTGCACGCAACACAAGCTTATGATCCAATGTATCAAAAAACTTGGAAACGTCCAGATCAAGCACCCAATTGTCCCGCCAGCAACGTTGCCGAGCCCGCGCAACCGCATCCAGAGCAGAACGGCCTGGACGGTAACCATAGGAATCCTCATGGAAATGGGGTTCCACCAGTGGCTCCAGGTACCGCTTAGCGACTGCCTGCGCTATCCGGTCACTGATAGTCGGAATCCCGAGCTGTCGGACACCTCCATCGGATTTCGGTACTTCAACCCGAAGTACCGGCGGAGGCATGTAACTGCCCGAGGACATCCGATTCCAGATCTTGTACAGCCGATTGTCTCTGTCCTTATCGAACTCCTCCATTGTTTGCCGATCCACACCGGGCCCACCCTTGGCACGCTTGACGTCCCAGTAGGCGTTCCACACCAGTGACTTCGGTATATCAAAGGCCTTGTTCAAGCTCACATGCTCCTCCCGTTTCCGGTTGGCATACGAACTGAACCAGATGACGTAGCTCCTTCGCTCCACAGCCTTTCAGCCGCTTCGACACTACTACGGGCTACTCCGCCCCTGTGCCCCGCATTGGTACTCTTCTCCTTCAGGGGGCTGCCCTTTCGGATTTCTCCCTTATCATCGAGGCGACAGGTTCCCACGTTCCCCATAAGAGCCTGAAATAGACTCACGCTGCCTCCACACCGGACACCGCCCAACCCGTAAACAGGTAACGTCTGGACTCGTCCCGAGCCAACAACGCTGCTCGGTTTTGATGTCAGTTGAATTGCTTTTCGATGCGTCATCAGCAGTTCACTTGCGTTCGTCTTTCCATTCCATACATGACGTCTTCATTGACGCCTTTTCGTTGACGCTCACCACCATGACTCTTAACCACAGCAGCTCAACGTAGTTTGAAATCAGGTCCTGCAACCCGATCCCGAGGGGCCCACCCTCATCTCCCATGGAGCGCCACTTCTATGATGTGTTCGTGGCACACCGTTGTCGTAGCAGTTACCCTTGGCGCTCATGCTACACCGCAGGCCATGCTCCGAGATCAGCTGCTGGTAGGCCCCGGAACAATACTGACTACTACCCCTGTCTGAGTGCACAATGACTCCAGTGGGCCGGTGGCGCCGCCACAGCGCCATTTGCAGCGCGTCACAGGCCAGCTGTGCGGTCATGCGCTCTGACATGGCCCACCCCACTACCAACCGCGAGAACAAATCAATGACGACGGCCAGGTAGAGCCAGCCTTCATCGGTCCAAAGATACGTAATGTCGCCCACGTATTTCTGGTTGGGTCCGGTGGCGGCGAAATCCTGTTGCAACAGGTTTGGGCGCCACCGGCAAGTTGTGCCTGGAGTTCGTAGTCGCCTTGAACTTCTTCGCAGCCTTCGCCCGCAACCCCTGCCGCCGCATGCTCTCGGCGATGGTCTTGCGATCATGCTGGTGCCCGGCATCCGCCAGATCCCGGACCAGCCTGGGTGACCCCGAACGGCCTTTTCGAGCGTCAAACGCCTTCTTGACGGTTTCATCAAGTCGTTCCCGGCGCTGTTGCCGAGGCGATGGATTATCCTGCCGCCGGCACCACGCATAGAACCCGCTGCGGGAGACCTGCAATACGCGGCTCATCGCCGATACCCGGAAAATGCCCTGATGTTCGTCCATAAACACATACTTCACTTCAGGCTCCTGGCGAAGTATGTGGCCGCCTTTTTTACGATGGCAAGCTCCTCTGCCTGCTCAGCCAGCTGGCGCTTCAGACGGGCAATCTCGGCGGCCTGACTCTGCTCCAGATCACTCTGATCCCGCGTTGCCCGGGCTTTGGATCTCCACCCATAGCGTTGCGAGTCATGCAGCCCGAGTTCCCTGGTCGCCTTGGGAATACCGATTTTTTCTGCCAGGGCCAGCGCCTCTGCCCGGAATTCCGGCGAGTGCTTCCGCCGGGTTGTCTTTTTCGTACCTGCCTTGCTTGTCATGGCTCACCTCTGTAGCGTAATTTACTCGCTTAACAGGGTGTCCAGCATTGATGGGCAGGATCAGAATTCCATTCGACGAACAGGAGAATGTAATCATGACAATCAATGAAGTTTGGCCGAACGGCATGCCCAGCATCGGGCAGACAGCGCAACGTTCAAGGAAGATAACGGATCGTGATATCGGGTTGTTTACCGAAATCAGCGGCGACCGTAACCCGCTGCACTACGATGAGCAGGTCGCGAAGGCCACGCCTTTCGGCGGCATCGTCGTCCAGGGCGGTGTAACCAGCGCGATTCTGAATGCGGTAGTGGCGGAGGATCTGCCCGGGCCCGGCACGGTATTTTTGCAGGTCAACTGGAGCTTCAAAGCGCCGGTGCGCCCGGGTGACCGCATCACCGGGCACGTGGAAGTCACCCGGGTTCGGGCGGACAAACCCATTACAGAACTCAAGACCCATGTTGCACTGGACGACGGCAAAGTTGTGCTGGAGGGCGAAGCCGTCTGCTACACGATGCCAATCAAACGTTGAGGAACCCATGTCCGCCACGAGAAAACTTGCCTATGCTCCTGTTGTAGATTCCGCATCGTTCAATGTAATGAACGATTGCGGCATGGCACACCTGAAACCCGGCACGGAACCTGCACATGATATTTTTGCGTAAACCACAAAGCCGGGACCAGGATGGGGTGATGGCCCTGTATGAAGCCAGTCGTACCCTGTCGACAATGCACGGCCACCTCGAAGCGGACAAAAGAGCGGTGTCGAGCCCCAGCGGTGAACGGCTATGATGTATGTCGCTTTCATGGTGCGCGTGGTGGCAGGAAGCCTATACACGGTCAACGCACCAAGGAAGCCAAGCGCCGAAGGAGAGAGACCAATGCGCTTATTCGCCAAGCGAGGGCCTTGTTGGGTGATGTGCCTGTCTGACATTTAGGCGAATTCAACGGTTCTTTGTGCAGCAGTAATCCTTCGCTGTATTTTTGCTAGGGTAATCCGCATACTGTTCAAAAAAACAGTATGCAAAGGATTGCATCATGT
>JAURMS010000038.1 GCA_030830595.1 Gammaproteobacteria bacterium
GAAAGCCACGATCACCTGCTGACCCAGGTTGGGTGAAGCCAGGTAGCGGGTGAACTCGGGACGGCGGATCAGGTTATCGATGCGGATCCCGAAGTCGATCTTGCGGCGCAAGCCGAGCAGGCGCACGGCGGTGCGGTTGAACCAGAGGATCTCGCGATCCGCAGACAGCAGCACCACGCCGTCCGGCAGCGCGGCCGTCAGTCGGCGAAATTCCCGAAATAAGGCCGCGATGCGCCGCTTGTGCAGGTTCTTGCGCCGGTAGATACGCCCCACCAGCGCCACCACGTCACCCCAGACGCCGCCGAGGTCTGGAGGCTCTTCTTCGCGCCGGTAGCGCAGCCAGCGATGCAGCCGGTACAGGTTGGCCCACTGCAGGGCCAGATAGGTGGCCAGCACGGCCACCAGCCAGAGGTCGATGCGGCCGAAAATCAGCCCCCCGAGCAGGGCCAACAGCAGGGCGCCGGCCAGGCGTGCCAGCGCAAATGTCCAGGCTGAATCCATGCTCGGTCGGGTTACCTACGGCCTGCCTAGTCGGGCTTGGTCGAGAAACGATAACCCGCGCCGCGTACCGTCTGCACCAGTCGATCGTGACCGGTCTCTTCCAGCGCCTTGCGCAGGCGCCGGATGTGGACGTCCACCGTGCGCTCCTCGACGTAGACATTACCGCCCCACACCCGGTCAAGCAGTTGACTGCGGGAGTAAACCCGGTCCGGGTGGGTCATGAAAAAATTCAGCAGGCGATACTCGGTGGGACCGAGGGCGATACCGCGCTCGCCCACCATGACCCGATGACCGGCCACGTCCATGCGCAGGCCGTCGGCCTCGATGACCTCCTCGGCGCCCCCCACCGAGCCGCGCCGCAGCACGGCATTGATGCGGGCGGCGAGTTCGCGCGGCGAGAACGGCTTGGTGACGTAGTCGTCGGCTCCCCCCTCGAGGCCTGTGACCTTGTCGGTTTCCTCGGCTCGCGCAGTCAGCAGGATGATCGGCAGGTCGCGGGTCTCCGGATCACGCTTGAGCTGGCGGGTGAGTTCGAGCCCGCTCGTGTCTGGCAGCATCCAGTCGGCCAGCACCAGGTCCGGTCGACGGTCCGCGATGCGCGCGCGCGCGGCCGCACAATCCTCGGCCTCGACCACCTCGAACCCAGCCCGGCGCAAGCCGAAGGCCACCATGTCCCGGATGGGTTTCTCGTCCTCGACGATCAGGATGGTCTTGCCGCTCATCGATTCAGGTCCGCGGGCCTTGCGTCTGGAGGTCTTGCTTAACGTGGCTGCAACCATACGAAGGTTTTGTGACAGTTGGGTGAATAGCAGGCTCAGGCGGAGCCGCTGCTGCGATGGGCCACTTCGTTACGCAAGTACGCTGGCTGCGCCGCACCAGGCTCCACGCCAGCGCCCCGCTGAAGCAGAAGGCCACCCAGCCGCGCGATGTCCCGGGCGTCCGGCCAGAGCCCGGGCTCTGCGCCCACCGCCAGGTGCCGAGCCTCCCTAAGCGCTGAATAGGCCCCTGCGCCCGGCCCGGCCAGGTACCACCGGCCGGGGTCCGCCGACAGCCGCTCCACCACCCCCTCGGGGGCCATGACCGCCTCCAGCCCGACCAGCGTCGCCTCGGTCTTCCCGGAACACTCGTAACCAGCCACGTACACCTCACCCATGCGGGCATCGAGGCAGGCCAGCACGGCCGTGGCTCCGTGCAGCGCATGGGCCCGCAGGGCGAGCGCCTGCAGGCCGGAGACCGGCAGCAGTTGCACGCCCGCGCCGAAGGCCAGCCCCTGGGCCACCGACAGGGCCACCCGCACCCCGGTGAAACTGCCCGGCCCCTTGCCAAAGGCAATTCCGCCGAGTTCGGCCAGGGACAGCCCGGCCTGCGCCAGCACTTCCCCGACCATGGGTAGGAGCCGGTTGGCATGCCCCCGCCCGATCATCTCGTGCCGCGAGGCCAGCACCTCGGAATCCATGACCACCGCGACCGAACACGCCTCGGTGGCACTGTCCAGGGCCAGCACCGGCGGCATGACCGCACTCAAGGTTCCACTCCCGCCTGGCTCAGTCGGTCTCGCAGAAAACTTGCCGCCTGCTCGACGTCGCTGACCCGCCGGGCCGGTGGCAGCGATTCGATGAAGGTGCGACCGTAGGCGCGCGTCCGCAACCTGCGGTCGCCGATCAGCACCACACCAAAGTCCTCACGGTCACGAATCAGGCGACCGAAGCCCTGCTTCAGGGCCAGCACGGCCTGCGGCAACTGATGCTGCATGAAAGGATTGCCGCCCTCGCGGGTGATGCCCTCCAGCCGCGCCTTCAGCAAGGGATCATCGGGTGCTGCAAACGGCAGTTTGTCGATCACCACCACGACCAAGCCGGTTCCGCGCACGTCGACCCCTTCCCAGAAGCTGGCGCTACCCAGCAGCACCGACGCCGGACGCTCGCGGAAGCGTCGCAGCAACACGTCGCGCGGGGCCTCTCCCTGCACCAGCAGCTCGTAGTCATCGGCAAAGTGCGCGCGCGCGCGCAACAGGCGGGCCGCCTCGCGCAGCGCCCGGTGGCTCGTGAAGAGCAGGAAGGCACGCCCCCCGGCAGCCTCGATCAGCGGCAGCGCCAGGGTCAGGACAGCTGTGGTGTGTTCAGGGTCGGCGGGCTCCGGCAAACCGTCCGGAAGGCACAGGAGGCACTGTCGATCGTAATCGAAGGGGCTGTCCAAACGCAGCGTGCGCGCATCGCTTGCGCCGATCCGCTTGAGGAAGTGACTGAAATCGTCGCCGACGGCCAGCGTGGCAGAGGTGAAAATCCAGCTGCAGGGTCGCTCACGCATCAGCCCCCCCAAACGGTCGGCCACCTCGAAGGGACTGAAGCCCAGCGTGAAGGAGCGACCCGCCAGGTCCACCCAGCGCAGGCCCTCCTCGTCCGACCGCGCGAGCCACTGGCCCATCTCTTCGACCAGCGAGGTCCCTCGGCGCAGGCAGGCGCGCAGGCCGGGATCGTCGCTGGCGGCGGACTCCAGCAGCTGCGCCAGACGTTCGATGGCGAGCACCAGCTGCCGCAACCCCTCGATGAAGGCATCCGGCAGGGCCGCCCAATCGGTGCGGTCCTCGCCGCGGCCGAGGCTCTTGAGCGCAGCCGCCACCTCCTCTTCCATGGCCGACAGCGCCTCGCGGAACAGTGGGTCGACCAGGCCGGTGCGCATCAGCTCCGGGAGAAGGTCGCGCGCAAGGCCGATCACCCGCCTGCTGCTCAGCTGCTGACCAAAGAACTGGGCAGCGGTTTCCGGCACCTGGTGGGCCTCGTCGAGGATGACGGCATCGGCGCCTGGTAGCAGTTCACCGAAACCCTCCTCCCGAATTGCCATGTCGGCCAACAGCAGGTGATGATTGACCACCACC
>JAURMS010000280.1 GCA_030830595.1 Gammaproteobacteria bacterium
GAAGTGTTGGTCTCGAAGCCCATGCTGATGGTGGGCTCATCGACGACCAGCGCCGGGAGCGCCTCGGGGCAACTCGGGTCGCAGACCGTGTCGGAAATTTTGGGCGCTTCCAGCCCGGAAAAGGCCACGATATCTCCCGCCGTCGCGCTGTCGACCTCGACCCGGTCGAGTCCCAGGAAGCCGAATACCTGGCCGATGCGCTCGCTTCGCGCTCGACCCTCTCGATCGACCACCGTCACTGCCATGCCCCGCTGAAACCGACCTCGCTTGATCCTGCCGATGGCGATGGAGCCGAGATAGCTGGAGTAATCCAGTTGCGACACCTGCAATTGCAGGGCCCCTTCGAGGTCCACGTCCGGCGGCGGACAATGGGCGACGATGGCCTCGAACAGGGGACGCATGTCCGGCTGCATGTGAGCAGGGTCCAGGCCGGAGGTGCCGTTGATGGCCGAGGCATAGACCACCGGGAAGTCCAGCTGAGCTTCGTTGGCACCAAGGCGATCGAAAAGGTCGAACGTCTGGTCCAGCACCCAGCTCGGCCGCGATTCCGGCCGGTCGATCTTGTTGATCACCACGATGGGCTTCAGGCCGTGGGCAAAGGCCTTCTGGGTGACGAAGCGGGTCTGAGGCATGGGGCCGTCGACGGCGTCGACCAGCAGCAACACGCAATCCACCATGGAGAGCACCCGCTCGACTTCTCCACCGAAATCCGCGTGGCCCGGCGTATCCACGATGTTGATACGGTAGTCCTCCCACCGGATGGCCGTGTTCTTGGCCAGGATGGTGATGCCGCGCTCCTTTTCCAGCGCGTTGGAGTCCATCACCCGTTCCAGCGGTGCCTTGCGGGCATCAAAGGTGCCGGACTGGCGGAGCAGCTGGTCGACCAGGGTGGTCTTGCCATGGTCGACGTGGGCGATGATGGCGATGTTGCGCAGGCGCTGGATCACGGGCGTTCCGTCCGCTGGACAAAAGGTCGCGGAGTATACGACCAAAACGGGGACGAGTTCAGCGGGATGTGGTCTCGGCAGCCAGGGACATGACCATCCCGTCCCGCGCATCCTCGCTCAGTACGCCCGCGGGCTCCGGAATGGAGGCCACCGACGGAGTCGGGCCCCGACCGGCCGGCAGGCCCAGACGAAACGGGCTCCCCTGGACCGAACCATCAACCCGAAAACTGATGAACCCAGACAGGACCTGAGGACCATCGATCATCGGCATCACCGCCGCCTCGAGCTGGCCGCCCGCCCCCATGGCAACCCCTGTGACCTGGATTGCCTCGGAGTCATCAAATTCGATGGAGGCGCCCATGGCGCCCTCTGGCAGCATCCAATGCAGCCGTAACCGCGCTGGGACACCCGCCTGCAGGTTGGGTGCCTCTGCCAGCCTGACTTGCACCGGCGGCCTCGGTTTGCCCGGAGAGCGCTGCCCCTCCGACACCGGCTCGGCCGTGCAGCCCAGCAACATCAGGGGAAGAAGGCAGGCAAACTTCAACACCGACCGCGAGGTACTCATGGAAGCTCAATCCTGACGGTGATCAGGGTGTCCCCGAGAGGTGGCCCTGGCCGGCAAGGTTCGCCCAGGTTGCTGCACTCGGCCACTTCCAGCAGGTAGGTGCCGGAAGCCAGGCCCGTGTAACTGGCCGTCTCCAGGCCATCTACGACGCTGTCGTCTAGGCCCGAACAGGCGGAGGCAAAGTTCGCGCACTGCTGGATCCCCTGGCGATAGAGCAGGAAATCCGGATCAGATCCGACCGGCCCCTGGGCCGACAGGTTCAGGTTCCCGCCATTGGGTAAGTCGATCCTGAAGTAGCGCCGGCCGCCCAGTCGGTTGTAAGAGGCAAAGAAAGCGTCGCCATCTGAGTAGCGATTGGTGCTGACGACCGTCACCGGCACGCCCGGCACCAGCGTCCTGAACACGGGCACCAGGTCTTGCGCGGAAGGCAGTGTCTGGTTCTCCGCGAAATCGCCGGTGCCATTGATCTCCTCGGCCAACAACCGTTGCCGCAGTGCCGTGGCTTGCGAGGGATACCTGACCGACAGGCCCTCCGCAAAGGAGAAAATGCTGGTCAGTGACGGCGTCTCGACCACGGCACCCCTCATGACGGCATGAATGGCCGCATACCCAAGGTCGACGGCATCGCCAACCTCGCCGGCTCCGTCGAAGATGTCCCAGAAAATCTCCTGCACGGACGCCTCGGAATAGAAGCCGGTCTCGACCAGGCTGGTGAAGGGCTGAGAATCGTTCTCCAGGTTGAAGGCGAACGCTGACGTACCGCCGGTCCGGAAGGTATCGCGATACAGCGGACTGCCCAGCACGAAGCCCTGGAAGGCATTGCCCCACCCCTCCGAGAAGGCGATGGCAGGCTCAAGGCGACTGTCCAGCGCATGCGGCCCCCCCATCGAATCGTCGCGACCGAGACGGTCCTGGAAGTAGTGAGCGAACTCGTGCGCGATGACCGAGGGGTCGAATTCATCCGCATCATCGCTGGCGTCGCCGCTGGCGTCGCCCAACACATAAATGCCGGGCGGCGTGGCCGGGCAGGCACCAGTCGCCGCCAGACCGCTGCCACCCACATAAAAGGTGGTGCCCAGGTCCCCGGTAACCGGGTTGGGGCGTCCCTCACAGTCTGCGGCGTTGTTCCCGGGCGCCCAGAAGACATCCAGCGCCGGCATGACGAGGCCGGGCTCTGCCTGCTGCAACAACTCCCGGGCACGCCAGAGCATGTCGAGGATGGCAAACGGTGCAGCGGCGCGCTGGCCGGTGTAGCCGGTGCCCCCCCAACCGGTGGGCGCGTTCAGATCGATCCGGAGAGAGGCACCCGAGGGCGTCACCTGAGCGCTGTCGAGGGCGTACAGGGCGTTGCCGGCGGTGTTGTCGCGCACCTCCAGGTCGTAGCCCCCTGCGCCTGTCTTCAACAACTGAGCCTTCACACGAATCCGCACCGGCGTGTTGGTGACGCTCGCGCTGTAGCTGCCGGAGCCATCGGTGACCGCGGATGCCAGCAGGCTACTGTCAGACCCGCGCAGGATCTCTACGGTTGCGCCCCTGACGGGCAGTCGCTCGGTCTGGTTGAGGTCAAGGGTGTTGTCTGGGCGGGTCGTTGGATTGTCAAAGGTCACGGTGCCGGTCACGGTGACCTGAGTCGGAGGTGGCGTTCCACCCCCGCTACCGCCTCCCCCGCTCCCGGCATCACCACCGCCGCCACCGCCGCCGCAGCCGGCAACCAATACCATGGCTGACAAACTCGGGACCACGCGACAGAAAAGCCGGTTTCGCATCAGCATCAATGATACCCCAAGGACAGCGGAGGCTGCCCCATGGCCGAGAGTTGTTCCTCGAGTTCCCCCACGTGCCGCTCCCAGTAGCGCGCCTCACCGAACCAGGGAAAAGCAAGCGGGAACGCGGGATCCGACCAGCGCTGCGCCAGCCAGGCGGTGTAATGAATCATCCGCAGGCTGCGCAGGGCCTCGATCAGGCCCAGTTCACGACCGTCAAATCGGGCAAATTCCCCGTAGCCCTCCAGCAGGTCGCGCAATTGCCCTGCCTGTTCTTCCCGATCACCCGCCAGCAGCATCCACAGATCCTGGACGGCTGGGCCATTCATACAGTCATCGAGGTCCACAAAGTGCGGGCCTGAATCGGTCCACAGCAGGTTATTGCGGTGGCAGTCTCCGTGAATGCGGAGCGAACGAACCTGCCCCACGCCGAGGAAGGCCTCATCCACGACATCAAGAACCTCCTCCATCACCTGCCGATACCTGGCTTCCAGGTAGTCAGGAATCCAGCCCTCGCTCAACAACCAGGTCACGCTCCCACGCCCCATCCGGACAGGGTCCAGCATCTGGCGATGACGAAACCCGCGCATTGAGCCGACCGCATGCAGCCGACCCAGGAATCGACCGAGCCATCGTCGGTCGTCAGCGGTTGCCAACTCTGGCCAGTGACCGCCGCGACGAGGGAAGACGGCGAAGTGAAACCCCTTGATGCCATGCAGGGTGTTGCGCCCCTGCTCGGTCGCTAATCGCAGGGGCCCAACCACCGGCACCTCAGCGGCCTGCAGCTCGGCCGAAAACTCGTGCTCCTCGAGGACCGCTTCCAGCGACCAACGCCCGGGCCGGTAGAACTTCACTACCACGGGATCGGCATCCTCGAGCCCAACCTGATAGACGCGGTTCTCATAGCTGCCCAGGGCCAGCAGCCGGCCGTTGCAGGCAAGGCCTACGGACTCCACCGCTTCGATGATGAGCTCGGGCACGAGAGAATCGAACGGGTGAGGCTGCTCTTTCATGGGTTGATTTTATGTGTAAAGACGCACCTTCGGGCCGGTCCATCGGTATTATCCCCTGATGGAAGCCATGTTGGTCACCGGTGGCGCCGGATATATCGGCAGCCATGTTGTAAGGCAGCTCGCCGAGCGCGGTGAGCGGGTGATTGTGCTGGACAACCTGTCGACCGGACATGCAGAGGCAGTCCTGGGTGGCGAACTGGTGGTCGGCGACACCGGGGATGTCGCACTCGTCAATCGACTGCTGGCGCAGCATGGCATCAAAACCATCCTGCATTTTGCCGCCCACATCGTCGTGCCTGAATCGGTCGCCAATCCCCTCAAGTACTATCGAAACAACACGGCCAATACCCGCACCCTGCTCGAGTGTGCCGTAGAGGCCGGGGTGCGGAAGTTCGTCTTTTCCTCGACAGCCGCGGTCTATGGGCTGCCAGAGGGTGGCTCAGCCTCGGAAGACACGCCGACCGCACCCATCAATCCCTACGGCTGGTCCAAGCTCATGAGCGAGTGGATGCTGCGGGACGTCTCGGCCTCCACGGACATGCGCCACGTCGTGCTCCGGTATTTCAACGTAGCGGGCGCAGACCCCGGCGGGCGAATCGGCCAGTCCACGCCCGAGGCCACCCACCTGATCAAGGTGGCCTGTCAGCATGCGGTGGGTATGCGGCCTCACGTGTCGGTGTTCGGCACGGATTTCGAGACCGACGACGGCACCGGCGTCCGCGACTACATCCACGTCGAAGACCTGGCATCGGCACACCTGGCCGCGCTCGATTATCTTGCGGCTGGCGGCACTTCAACCGTCCTCAATTGTGGATACGGCCACGGCAGCAGCGTCAGGGAAGTGCTGGATACGGTAGCCAGGGTCGCAGGACGACCATTGACGATCCGGGACGAGTCCCGTCGGCCCGGCGATCCCGCCATGCTGGTGGCACACGCGGAACGCATTCGGACAGTGCTGGGCTGGCGACCGAAACTGGATGATCTCGAACTCATCGTGCGACACGCCTTGGCCTGGGAAAAGGCCTTGCAAGGCCAGAACTGAGCACGACTTCACGTAATCCTGCCCCTCGACTTGAAGCGCCTCACAGAAAGGCGCGCCGCAACTGAACAGAATCCAACTCAAGGGCAAACCCATCGAAAGGTGGGGACGCAAAGCTTCCGGGCTGTGGACATCGACGATGTCCGTGCCAGCGGGGCCGCCGGAGACCGCCCACGGGTCAACGTAAGGCATGCGCCGATAGGCGCCATGCGTCCCCTCCCTAGATGCAGCCAGAACCTGGAGGGGAAAGATCAATGCAGTTGTTGGCTCATCCTGGGCGCGCATGCCTCGGCATGCTACTGGTCACGACACTGTTGAGCGGTTGTTTGGAAAACCGTCCGCGATTTTCCGTTACGGGCCAGGGCAGCGCCTCGGCCGTCACCCCTGCAGGAAGCGGAGGCAGCACCAACGGCAAGCCCAGCATTAGCGGCCAACCGCGACCCGAGGTCAAGGCCGGCGAGTCTTACTCCTTTCAGCCCAGTGCCAGCGACCCGGACGGCGACGCATTGACGTTCCGGATCGTGAATCGCCCACCTTGGGCCCAGTTCGACCCAGCCACGGGCAGGCTATATGGCACCCCCGGGGACGGCGACGTTGGCAGCCATGAGGGTATCCGCATTCTGGTCAGCGACGGCCAGGCCGAGGCAGGCACTCCGCAGTTTGCCGTCAACGTGACGCAGATCGCGCTAGGCTCGGCGACCCTCAGCTGGACACCTCCGACCCAGAATTCAGACGGATCGACCCTGCTGAACCTTGCTGGCTACCGTATCTACTACGGTCAGTCCCCCAGCCAGCTCACAGAGCAGGTGGTGATCAACTCAGCCGGCCTCAGCACTTACGTCATCGAGAACCTGTCGCCAGCCACTTGGTATTTTTCGATGACTGCGGTCAACAGCAGCGGAGTGGAGAGCGAGCGCTCCTCAACCGTGAGCAAACAGGTGGGCTGAGCAGGCCTGCCAGCAGGTCAAAGCATTCTGAGGCGCTGGACCGGCAGACGACCACGCATGTCCGCCAGCGCATTCATGAGCTCGCCCCTGCGGGCGACACCCAGCTTGCCATACACCCGATTCAAGTGCAGTTTGACGGTCTGTTCGCTGATACCCAGATCGCTGGCGATGGTCTTGTTGGCCTTGCCTTCGAGTAGTTCCGCAAGAATTTGACCTTCCCGCTCAGTGAGGGCGGGCAGCCTGGTCCAGGTCTTCTCAGTCCGCGGATTCTCCATCGGCATGACTTCAGTCATGGCAGCAATGACCTGATCGCGCGGAATCCAGGCACCCTCTCCGCAGACCACCTGCAGGCAACGAACGATCTCGCTCACTCCCTCATGCCCAGTGAGGATCGCCTTCAGGCCAAGGCGAAATGCATAGGCGAGCGTCCTCGGCGGCAACGTCTCCCCCACCGATGCAAATTTTACTCGGGCATTGCGGCGCCTCAACGCGATCATCGCGTCGAACCCATCCCCATTCAGGAGACTGGACTTGACCATGAGCAGCTGTTCCGGGCCGGACTCGAGTTGATCCATGGAGGCCACACTGCCTGCGTATTCACAGCAAGTGGACAGCGAGCAGCCGGCTGTGAGCTCTTCCACAAAGTACTCATCCAGCCCATATGAGAGGACCTGGATCAGCTCCTGCCCACTGGGTGCCGACGCAGTGCTCCGACTGGTTTCCATAACACGATATCTATTAGTCGATTGCTACCACCGCAATGATGAACATTGCGTAAATTAAAAACGTGACGGGCGTCACTCTTTGAGGCCGACCAACAGAACTGGATATAACCTTTGGGTGATAGGCGTGCTGAGCACCGCCCGGTACAAAGGTCACGCCCAGTCAACAACGATGGAAATGGCTTATGTTCAAGCAACGCGCATACTTCAATTCATTGCTCGCCGCAGCAGCCTTGATGGCCGCCGGAACGGTGCAGGCCGCGGATCCACCGGGCCTCACTGTTGCAATCCAGGACAAGTGCATGGCAGACATCGCACTGGAGCGAGCGGGGCTCACGTTGAATTGCACCGCGAACGACATTTCCCTCGCCCAGGCCATGCTTCTTCAGAATGAGGACGGGTCAGACCCAAAGTGCGACTACCCTGGCGCTGAAATTACTTTTGACGCAATCTATACGGTGACCAGCTCGGCGACCGAGCGCTACGACATTGGGCTGTGGTTCTCCGCCGACGGCGACTCGAACGGCGACGGCGCGCTCACCGGCGAGTGCAATATCGCCACCCTGCCGACCGCGGGAGCGGGCGGCTTTGTCAACGTCGACCAGAACACTCAGCCGGGAGACACCTGCGGCGATATCAGCAGTCGCAAGGGCGCCAATCCTCTGAACCCGGTCATCCGGCTCACGACCACCTGTGTCGACCCTGACAACAACGGCTCATTGAACCTGCCCTACTGCACCAGCTGGCGTCAGGGCGGGTCCAACCAGACCTGCACCAACCCACTCGACGCCTACCCGGGCGCGCCGTCTAAGTGTAAGTGCGAGACCAATTTCGAGGTCGCCATCGAGGTGCCGGCCGCAGAGCTGCGGGTCGAGAAGACGGCCGAGAAGGCGAGTGTGGCGGAACCAGGCGCACCCGTTACTTACACCGTGAA
>JAURMS010000281.1 GCA_030830595.1 Gammaproteobacteria bacterium
CGCTCCCGTCATGGCGGACCACGGCAATGTCACGCACTTCCTGGCGGCTGCGGTCGCGGTAAACCACCACCGGCCCTTGCGTCGCCACGGTGACGTCGGTCTGGCAGCAATCGCAGGTCAGCTCATCAAGGACCGTCTCGCGGTCGCGCGAACCGTCCGGGGCAACGCGCGCGGCCCTCAGGTTCATCCCGCCGGCCGCCTGCGCACCGTGGGAGTGGCCCCCTCCGCCGGTCTCGCGCCCATCCAGCCATACCACCCCGGTTCCACCGTCCCAGGGAAACAGCGTGACGAAGCCATGCTCGGTAGGTGTGCCATCGTCGTGCGGCGACCCGATCGTCTGCCAGTTGGCACCCACGTCCGCGGAAGTCGCCATGACGACATCATAGGCATAGCCGCCCTCGGGACGCCGCTGCAGCCAATGGGCGGTCCATGCGCCGCGGTCCGAGGGCAGCACGGAGGGGAAGTCTGCCCAGTTGACGAACCAATCATCGCCACGGGCGACCTCCGCCGGTTCACTCCAGCCGCCGTCTCCGAGTCGGCTGACGAGCAATCTCGTAGCGTCGGCGTCGGGCTCCAGCCAGCTCAGCACCACAGCGCCCGACTCAGAATGCGCGAGGTGCGGTTGCGCACTGCCCTCACCTGCGGTGAGCGGCAAGGGCCTGAGTGGAGTCGGGGTGGATGATCCTCCGCAGCCGGCCAACGCCAGTGCCAGGACCGTAAAAAAATACGTCTTACCCATGCGGTCGTCCTCCTATTCCCAGGTCAGCGCAAGGCCGTGCTCAGTACGCAAGCGCTCCAGGTCCTCCTCGCTGTCGACGTCCAGGACGTAGCCATCCTGATCGGCATCCAGCCAGCTCAACGCCTCATGTTGATCGAGCCAATCGCGGCAGCCAAATTCCGAGGGGGCCGCCAGGACCTCCGTCCTCGCGCTATCGGGCAGGATCACGGGATTGCCGCGTCGGCCCCGTACGCGGGGAATGACCGGCAGGTGGCCGCCGAGCTGGAGCCAATAATTGATCAACTTACGGATATCACCCACTTCCAGCGCAGGCTGATCGGCAAGCGCGACCACGATGCCCGCAAGCCCGTCGGGCAGCGCAGCCAGCCCTCTGCGCACGGAGGCTTGCTTGCCCAGGGCGTAATCCTGGGCGACGACGATCTCGACAGGTAGGTCTGCAACGTGCCGAGCCAGTTCTGGCGCCCGATGGCCAAGCACCACCACCAGGGGCGCGACACCCGCCTCGAGCAGCGCGAGGCTGTTGCGACGCAGGAGTGGGATGCCGTCGCGTCGAAGCAGGGCCTTGGGGCGCCCGCCCATGCGACGCGCCTCGCCCGCCGCCAGCAGGACACCGCCGATTGCCACGCCAGAACCTCGCCACCTGACTGGGAGATGGTGGGCCGTGATGGGATCGAACCATCGACCAACCGGTTAAAAGCCGGATGCTCTACCGCTGAGCTAACGGCCCGACGCAAAACGAGGGCGGATAATAACCGATCCTGCCTGGACCGGCAGCCCTGGACTCAGGGCGCCGAAAAATAACGGGTGGGATCAGGCAGGCCCGCGGAGATGAACCCCTGCCGCCGCAAGCGGCAGCTGTCGCAGACGCCGCAGGCCCGTCCCGAGTCATCCGCCTGGTAGCAGGACACGGTCTGGGCAAAATCGACGCCGAGTGCCTGCCCGCGGCGGATGATGTCGCCCTTGCTCAGCTGGATCAACGGCGTATGGATGGTGTAGCGTCCGCCCTCGACGCCGGCGCGCGTCGCAAGATTGGCGAGGGACTCAAAGGCCTCGATGAACGCCGGCCGGCAATCTGGATAGCCGGAATAGTCGACGGCGTTGACCCCGATGAAAAGATCCTCGGCGTCCAGCACCTCCGCCCACCCGAGGGCGAGGGCGAGAAAGACAGTATTTCGCGCTGGCACGTAGGTGACGGGGATGCCCGCAGACGGTTGGGTCGGCACCTCGATATCCGGATCCGTCAGGGCCGAGCCACCCAGGGCATCGATGCCGATGGAAACCACCTTGTGTGCGACCGCACCCAGGGCATCGGCAACCCGCGCCGCGGCCGCCAGTTCAGCGCGGTGCCGCTGGCCGTAATCGAAACTCAAGGCATGACAGGCGAAACCCTGCGCTCGGGCCATGGCAAGCACGGTGGCGGAATCCAGGCCTCCCGACACCAACACCACCGCTGGCTTGGCACTCACCTGCCCGCCTCCCCACCCCACAGCAGCTTGTGCAGCTGCACCTGCATGCGCACCGGCAGCCGATCCTCGACGATCCAGTCGGCCAACTGCCTCGCGGGCAGCTCGTCGGCGCTGGGAGAAAACCAGACCGTGCAGCGAGCAGCCAGGGAGTGCTCCTCGACCCGCTGCCGCGACCACTCATAATCGGTGCGATCACGCAGCACGAACTTCAACTGGTCGCGGGCGGTGAGCAGCTCGAGATTCTCGGCGCGATTACGGTGTGACTCACCCGAGCCGGGCGGCTTGATGTCGACCACTCGCGAGACCCGTGGGTCGACGCCAGCAATGTCGAGGGCCCCACTGGTTTCGAGCGAGACCTCGAATCCGCGGTCGCAGAGTGAGGTCAGCAATTCGGAACAGGCCGCCTGCGCCAGTGGCTCCCCCCCGGTGACACAGACGTGCCTCACCCCGCTCGCCGCTGCCAGATCGACCAATTCTTCGATGTCCTGCCAGGCACCTCCGCCGAAAGCATAGGCCGTATCGCACCAGACACAGCGCAGCGGACAGCCCGTCAGCCTGATGAAGAAGGTCGGCCAGCCACTGGCCAGGGCTTCACCTTGCAGAGAGGTGAACGTCTCGGTCACCTTGAGCCTGCTCACCGTCCCTCGGCACGCATCCGTTCGAGTCGCCTGGCTGCTTCCGCTGCCGCCGGGGAGTCGGGATGAAGCTGACCCACGCGGATGAGGGTGCGTCGCGCCTCATCGTCGCGCTTGAGCTCGTACTGGCAGAACCCCGCCTTTAACAGCGCATCCGGCGCCTTCTGCGCCGAGTCGTCGGCGGCCACCGCCGTGAAGATGGCCAGCGCTCCCGCGAAATCGCGCTCGGCGTAGTGGACTTCGCCGAGCCAATAGCGAGCGTTGCCGGCCAGTTCATGGCCGGGATAGCCCGCCAGGAAACCCTCGAGCGCGGAGCGCGCCTCCTGCAAGCGCCCGGCCTTCAGCGCATCCAGGGCCAGACGGTACTCACTCTCAGGCTCCGCGCTGGCGGCAGGTGGTGTCGCCGACTGTTGTGCCAGACGCTCCAGATCCGCCAAGCGACCATCGAGGTCCAGGTACTGGCTACGCTGGCCAGCGGCCTGTCGCGCGACTTGCTGGCGTAACTCCTCGACCTGGCCACGCAGGGTGCGCAGCTCGGCCGAAAGGGTGTCCACTTGCCGGGACAGGTCGAGCAGCGCCCGGCTGTCGTCGCGCTGCGCGGCCGCCTCGAGCCGCTGGATCCGTTCCTCGAGTTCGGCTCGGCTGGGCGCCGCCGCTGCAGGCAAGGCCAGGAGCGTCATGGCCAGTCCCACGACACCGGCCAGGTCAAGCCTGGGCATCATGGCCGATCGGTGATTTCGACCCGGCGGTTGCGCGAGTGGGCGTCCTCGGTACCGCCCTCGGCCGCGAGTCGTTCCTCGCCAAGGCTGACGGTCTGCACCTGTGACTCGGACACGCCCAGCAACAGCAGCGCGCGGCGCACGGCCTGCGCTCGTCGTTCGCCGAGGGCGATGTTGTATTCGCGCGAGCCACGCTCATCGGTGTGACCTTCCAGCCTGACCGCAAGGTCGCGGTTGGCCGTCAGTCGCCTAGCCTCCGCAGCAATGAGGTCCGAGTACTGGCTGCCCACGGCGCTGCTATCGAACTCGAAATACACGATACGGGAGTCGCCCCCGGCAGAGCCCGCCCCCGATCCTGCCACGCCCGACTCCGGCAAGCTGGAGGCCTCGCCCGCGCCGCCCCAGGTCGCCGCACCGGTCGAGGCGCCGGCCTGTTCCTGGGCGGGCGTGGACTCTCCGGTACCGTCACGGTCCCGGCGCGAATCACGGTCACCGGAACAGGCGCTGAGTGCCAACAGCAGGCAACCGACAAACAAGCTGCGATGAAGGGTGTTCATGTTACGACTCCGTTGAGATGACCCATGTTACTACTTGAGCGTCGGTGACCAAGCGGGCTCGCGAAGGTCACCCCCGCCCACGGCCAACCGCTGCCGAACTGCTCCGTCCGTGGACACGGTCTCCAGCACCCCTCGCCGGCCATCCTTCGAGGCGTAGATCAGCGTTGCCCCGTTGGGCGCGATGCTCGGTGATTCGTCCTCGCTGCCGGGCGTCAGCAGGGCCCGGTTGCCGCGCTCGAGATCGAGCCAGCCGATCCGGTACCTGCCCCCCTCCAGGGTGACCGTGGCGAGATGCCGCCCGTCGGGGGAAACCCTGGGGCGCGCATTGTAGGCCCCGTCGAAGGTCACCCGCTCCGCGGCGCCGCCATTGACGGACACCCGGTACACCTGCGGACGACCGCCCCGGTCGGAGGTGAAATAGATCATGCGACCATCCGGGCTGAAGGCTGGCTCCGTGTCGATCGCGCTGGAGTCGGTCAACCGCTGCAGGGACTGGTCTGCCAGGTTGAGCACGTACACGTCGACGTTGCCGTCCCGGCGGGAGAGGGTCACGGCCAGGCGCCTGCCGTCCGGTGAGAACGCCGGCGAACCATTGATGCCGCTGCGCGCCGATACCCTCGAACGCTGGCCGGTGGCCAGGTCCTGGATGTAGATGGCGGAGAGCCCGGATTCGAAGGACACGTAAGCAAGACGCGCGCCGTCCGGTGACCAGGTCGGGGACATGATCGGCATCGAGGAACGGAGAACCACCCTGGGATCGTTGCCGTCAGAGTCGGCCACCTCGAGGCGATAACGCGCCGCACGACCACTGCCCTCGGCCACCACGTAGGCCACACGGCTGGCAAATGCGCCACCGATACCGAGCAGTCGTTGATGGACCGCATCGGCAATTCGATGCGCCGCCCAGCGCCAGCGAGTCCCCTGCACGGGAAGGACTTCACCCAACGCACGCTGACCGGTGAGCACGTTGACCAACTCGTAGCGGATTTCGCGGCCACCACCGGGGAGCGCGTTCCAACGCCCCACCAGCACGTAATCCACCTTGAGCATCCGCCAGTCCGCCGCATCCACTTCCGAGGCCTGCGACGGGGTTTCGATCATCGCGCTGCGCGGCAAGGCCCGAAAGCGCCCGCTGCGCTCGAGATCGGCGGTCACGACGTCGGCGATCGCTCCGCTCCCGCCCATCGGGTCGCCAAAAGGCACGATGGCGATGGCGATGGGATCGGCGACCCCGCGGGTCACCTGCACCTGAAGTTGCGCCTGCGCCGGAAACGCAGAGATCAATAACAATCCGGCCAGCAGGCGGCCGCCAACACGCTCACGCACGGCTTCACTCCTCGGGTGCAAAGGTCACCTCCAGGTTACGCTCGAACAACCCGGGGTCGGAGGGCACGGGCAGCGGCGAGGCACGCAGCACGGCGCTGACGATCGACTGCCTGACGGCCTCGTCCCCGTTGCAGGCGCCGAGACTGACGTCCACCACTTCGCCGCCCGGAATCTGGCGCACCCTGATCTGGCAGCGCAAGCCGGGCCTCGCCGAGGCCGGCCTGACCCAATTGGACTCGATCCGCGCCTGAATGGCTGCCTGGTAACGAGTACGCTCGCCCGCGGAAATCGCCGCGGCCCGGCGCTGATCGGCCTCCAGCCGTGCAGCCAGTTCCGCCTGGGCACGACGGGCCTCAGCCGCTTGACGCTCCGCCGCCAACTTCTCGGCGGCCAGCTTTTCAGCAGCCCGCTTGTCCGCAGCGCGCTGCTCTGCAGCCCGCTGTTCAGCCGCTTTCTTATCGGCCGCT
Organism: Gammaproteobacteria bacterium; assembly: GCA_030830595.1. Classification (GTDB taxonomy): domain Bacteria; phylum Pseudomonadota; class Gammaproteobacteria; order Steroidobacterales; family Steroidobacteraceae; genus SG8-30. The sequence continues at coordinate 5,910 of JAURMS010000281.1, forward strand.
TTCTTATCGGCTGCTTTCCTTTCCGCAGCCTTCTGCTCGGCAGCACGTCGCTCGGCTGCCCGCTTTTCCGTCGCCCTCTTTTCCGCAGCAGCCCGCTCCTCCTGCTCCCGCCGGGCCGCTTCACGCTCCACGGCCTGTGCCGCCCGCTCTGCCTCGGCCTTGGCGGCGGCCTCTACCCGGCGCCGATCCTCCTGACGACGCCTTTCGGTGGCAGCCTCCAGGACCACGGCGTCGAGGTTGACCGCCTCGATGGGTAACGTCGGCTCGGGTTGGGAGGAGGCGTAGCGCATGTTGAGCCCGAGGGCGGCCACCAGCACGAGGTGCATCAGCAGGGAAATCCCCATGGGGCCGAGCCTGACAGGCAACTTCATCGCTCCATCAGTTCGTCCAGGGCTCGCCCGGCTGCGGGATCGGTCAGGAAGCCGATGCGCTGGGCGCCGCCACGCTGCAGCATGGCCATCCCCACCACCACGCGCCCATACGGCACCGTGGTATCCGCCTTCACCAGCACGGCCAGCGTTGGGTCACGTTCTAGCACGGCCCTGACCCTGCGCTCGGCCTCGGCGTCGTCCAGGGGCGCTTCCTCGTTGCTGCCCAGATTCAGGTAGAAACGACCTTCCCGGTCCACCGACAGCACCAGCGGCTCCTTGTCGAGCAGTTCCTCCACATCGATCGGCGCAGCCTCGACATCCGGCAGGTCCACCTGGACGCCCTGGGTCAACAATGGCGCAGTGACCATGAAAATGATCAGCAGTACCAGCATCACGTCGATGTAGGGCACGACGTTGATTTCGCCCATCAGGCGTCGCCGACGCATGCCGGGCGTGTTCACCGCACTTCCCCGCTCGTGTGATGCGCCAGGACCGCAGTGAACTCCTCCATGAAGGTCTGCTGGCGAAGTTCCAGCCTGCCCACCCGGTCGGCGAAGCGGGTGAAGGCCACCACTGCCGGGATGGCCGCAAACAATCCC
>JAURMS010000039.1 GCA_030830595.1 Gammaproteobacteria bacterium
CTCGGTTATCCAGCCTGGCTGGTCGAGCAGGTCGAGGCCGACTGGCCGTCCCGGGTAGAGTCCATCCTGGCAGCAGGCAACCAGCATCCGCCGATGTGGTTGCGGGTCAATCGGCAGCGGATCGATCCGTCCGACTACGCCGAGCGCCTCGCAGTGGCGGGTCACGAGGCCTCGCCCTGGGCCAGTGCCCCGGAAGCCCTGCGCCTAGCCCGCCCGGTCGACGTGGCAGCGCTGCCGGGTTTCGCCGATGGCGAGGTGTCGGTGCAGGACGCCGCTGCCCAGCTGGCCGCCCGGCTGCTGTCGCCGCCGGCCGGTGCGCGGGTCCTGGATGCCTGTGCCGCGCCCGGGGGCAAGGCCTGTCACCTGCTGGAGCTGGCGGGGAACTCAATAGAGCTGCTGGCCCTCGACATCGATCCAGAGCGGTGCCGCAGGGTGGAGGACAATTTCGCCAGGCTGGGCCTGCGCGGCAGGGCCTGTACCGGTGATCTGCTGAATCCCGCCTCCTGGTGGGATGGCAGGTACTTCGACAGCATCCTGCTCGACGTTCCCTGCTCCGGAAGTGGAGTGATTCGCCGCCATCCCGACATCAAGCTGCTGCGTCGTCCTGGCGACCTCGCAGGCCTCGCCGCCCGCCAGCGGAACATGCTGGGTGCAGCATGGTCCATGCTGCGGCCCGGTGGCCGTCTGCTGTACGCGACCTGCTCGATGTTCCGGGTCGAGAACCAGGCCGTGGTGAGCGCATTCCTGGCCTCGACGCCCGATGCGGTCGAGTCGAGCGAATCTGCTAGGCTGAGAACGCCGGGGCAATTGCCCGCAGTGGCCGGCCCGGATCCAGGCTTCAACCTGCTGCCGGGCGAGGCTGACACGGACGGATTTTATTACGCCTGCCTGGAGCGGCGGGCCTGAGGATCGGGGCACGTGCGACGCACTTTGCGCTGTTTGACACGCTGGATGGTCCTGTCATGGCTGGCCGTGGCGGCCCTCGCCCACGCCCAGGCAGAAGAGCCGCGCTTCGGGATCCGCAACGCCTTCGTCGAGCCTCGTGGAGGCGTCTGGCAGCTCAACGCCATCCTCGAGCTCGGCCTGTCGCGGGCTGCGGAGACTGCTCTTGAGGAAGGCGTTCCCCTGACCCTGATCCTGGACACGGAGGTCAGCCGCGGGCGGCGTTTCCTGCCTGATGAGAACGTCGCCGAACTTCAGCAGCGCTGGCAGCTGGGCTATGACGGGCTGGCCCAGCGCTACGTGGTGGTCAACCAGAACAGCGGTGCGCAAGCGGCGTATGCATCGCTGGGCGAGGCGCTGGATGCGCTGGCCAGGATCCGCGAGTTGCCACTGCTCGATGAGTCCCTTCTGCAGGCCGGCCGCCGTTACGAGGTCAGCCTGCGGGCCACCCTCGAGATCGGCGGATTGCCCGAGGCCGTGAAGGTCCTGCTGTTCTGGCGGGAATGGAGTCGTGTGACCGACTGGTACACCTGGAGCGTCAGGCCGTGAACCGCCGCAGGCTTCCCCTGGGGGTGGGAGCCAGCGTGGTGCTGTGGGTGCTGATGCTGGCGATGCTGGCGGTGGCGACCCGCAACTCCGAGGAGTTCGGCCGCCTGCAACCCTGGATCCTGCTGGCCAACGCCGTCGCCGTACTGGTGTTGATGGTACTGCTGATCGGTCGTTTCGCCGAGCTGTTCCGCGAGCGGCGGCGCATGATTCCGGGTTCCCGCCTGCGCAGCCAGACGGTACTGATCCTGAGTTCGCTGGCGCTCGCGCCATTGCTGGTGCTGTTCGCGTTTTCGGTGCTCTTCCTTACCCGTGGCATCGACAGCTGGTTCCACCTCGAGGTTCGTCAGGGCCTCAGCGACGCCATGGGACTGTCCCGCGCTGCGCTGGACCTGCGCATGACCGAATTCCTCACTCGCACAGAGCGTATCGCCGAGGACCTCGAATATCGCTCCGAGGGCGAGTTGTATCGCCTCCTCGCCGATCATCGACGCCTCGCGGATGCCGACGACCTTGTGCTGTTCGGGCCCGGGGGGCAGGTGCTGGCCAGTGCCTCGGCCGGGCCCATCGAGGCCGGCCTGCCGACGATACCCGGGGAGATCCTGGCCAGTGCGCGCAGTGGCGAGCCCTTCATCAGCCTGGAACCGGCGGCGGCCGGAGGCTATGAAATCCGCTCGGCGGTCGCACTCGGTACCCTCGACAGCCTGCAGGCCCGGCGGGTGCTGATGGCGGTCTATCCCGTGCCGCAGCGGCTGGCCGACCTGGCCACCGCAGTCCAGTCCGCCTACCAGCAGTACGGTCGGCTCAGTTACCTGCGTGAACCGCTGAAGCTGAGTTTCGTCATGACCTTGTCGCTGGTGCTGTTGATGGCGCTGCTCGCAGCTGTCTACGGGGCATTCTTCTTCACCGACCGCCTGGTGCAGCCCCTGCAAGACCTCATCGGCGCCACCCGGGCAGTGGCCAAGGGCGACTTCGACACTCGTGTGGTGGGCACCTCGCGCGATGAAGTGGGTTACCTGGTGGCGTCCTTCAACGCCATGACCGCGAGGCTCGCCCGGGCACGGGCCGAGACCGAGTCCAGCCGACAGGAGGTGGAATCCGAGCGCGCCGGGCTCGCCGCGATCCTGGCCCGCCTGTCCACGGGCGTCCTGTCGCTCGAGGCCGACCTCACTCTCAGGCTGGCCAACCAGGCGGCCGGCGAGATCCTGGGGGCGGACCTCACCGCCCATGTGGGTGAGAGCCTGGAGGGCATCGCCCCCTCCCATCCGTTGGTGGGACAGTTCCTGGCCGCCATCAAGCCGCAGCTCGACGGCAGCGAGCGCGACTGGCGCGAGCAGTTCACGCTGCGTGGCGAGGGCACCCGACGGGAACTGATCTGCGCCTGCACCATGCTGCCCGGTGAGGGTGACCGGCCCGGTATCCGGGTGCTGGTCTTCGATGACCTGACGCAGCTGCTCAAGGTGCAGCGCGAGGCCGCCTGGGGCGAGGTAGCGCGCCGCCTGGCGCACGAGATCAAGAATCCGCTTACGCCGATCCAGCTGTCGGCCGAAAGGGTCCGGCGCCGGCTGCTCGGTAACCTGCCCGAACGCGATGCCGAAGTCCTGGAGCGAGCGACCCACACCATCGTGCAGCAGGTCGAGGCCATGAAGCAGATGGTCAACGCCTTCAGTGAATATGCCCGGGCGCCGGCGATCGAGCTCGAGTCCTGCGACCTCAACGCGCTGGTCAGGGAAGCCGCCGACCTCTATCACGCGCAGGATCCGCGGGTCGACATCCGGGTGCCCGTCGATAGCCGCAGCGTCACCGTCCTCGCGGATCGTGGCCGCCTGCGGCAGGTGCTCAACAACCTGCTCACCAATTCGCTGGAGGCCCTGGAATCCACCACTGAGCCCCGCATCGTGGTAGAAACGCATCATCTGCAGGGTCCGCCGGGGGGTGGGTTCGTGGAGTTGACGGTCAGGGACAATGGGCCGGGTTTCCAGCCGGAACTGATGGACCGGCTGTTCGACCCTTACGTCACCAGCAAGTCCAAGGGAACGGGGCTGGGATTGGCGATCGTGCGCAAGATCGTCGAGGAGCATGGAGGCCGTATTGAGGCAGACAACGAAGGTGAAGGCGCCCGCATCCGGGTCTGGCTGCCAGTGGACGAAGCGGCGCGGGGCGCGGGCCTGCCGCGCTCGGTTCGCAGGCAGGAGTCGAGGAGGGAATACGCATGACTTCAGCCACGATTCTCGTGGTCGATGACGAGGCGGACATCCGTGACACGCTCCGAGAAATCCTCTCGGATGAAGGTTACGAGGTGAGGGTCGCTGCCAACGCTGCCGAGGCGCGGACGGCACGGGCGGCCGAGGAGCCCGACCTGGTCCTGCTGGACGTATGGATGCCCGACACCGACGGCATCACGCTGCTGAAGGAATGGTCGGACGCCCATCAGCTCCGCTTTCCGGTGGTCATGCTCTCTGGCCACGGTACCGTCGAGACGGCCGTGGAGGCTACCCGCTTGGGGGCCGTGGATTTCGTGGAGAAGCCACTGTCCCTGGCCAAGCTGCTGCGGACCGTCGAGAAGTCGCTGGAGGGCGGCCGCCGCAAGCGGCAGACCCAGCGCCTGTTGATTCCGCCACTGGTGGCGCCGGTGGGCAAGAGCCGGGTGATGAAGCGGTTGCGGGAGCAGGTCCAGCAAGTCGCCGCCCACGATGCGCCGGTTCTGCTGCTTGGTGAGATCGGTACGGGGCGCGAGGCCTTTGCCCGCTATTTGCATGGACTCAGCCCGCGTTCCTCCGCGCCTTTCATCGCGGTCACCTGTGCCAGCATCGAGGAAGACGGGGCCGCGGAAAAGCTCCGTGGCCGGCAGGCAGGCGACCGGGTGTTGCCTGGCCTGTACGACGAGGCTGACGGCGGGACCCTGTTGCTCAACGGCCTTGAGGACCTGCCGCCGGCCGCCCAGCGGGCCCTGCATGCCGATCTCGATGCGGGTGGGTACACCCGTGTAGGCGGGACCGAGCGGGTCCGGTTCCGCATGCGTTTCGTGGCCACGGCCCTGCCGGGACCCGAGCTGGTCGAGTCAACCCGGGTCAGGCCCGACCTGTTCGGCAGCCTGAGCGTGATCACCCTGAGGGTTCCGGCCCTGCGCGAATATGCCGAGGATGTCCCGGACTTGCTGCGCTACTACGTGGACCGGTTGGTGGACGAGGAGGGGCTGGGGTTCCGCCGCTTCGGGATGGCGGCCCAGAACCGGTTGCGCAACTATCCGTGGCCCGGCAACGTCCACGAATTGCGTAACCTCGTCCAGCGCCTGCTCATTGTTGGTGGCCCCGAGGAAATTTCCCTCGACGAGGTGGAGCGTGAGCTCCTTGTCCAGCGTCCCGTTGAGGCGCCGCTGGTCAAGCAGGATCTGCTGGCCCTGCCACTCCGGGAGGCACGCGAGGCTTTCGAGCGCGCCTATCTCACCCAGCAGCTGACCCTGTGCAACGGCAAGGTTGGCGCCCTGGCTAAGCGGGTGGGCATGGAGCGCACTCACCTCTACCGGAAGCTGCGCTCGCTCGGCGTGGATTTCAGGCAGGTCGGCGACGACTGAGGCAGGGCGTCATTCGCCGACCCGCATCACCAGCACATCCATCTCCGCCTCGGCGAGGCGCTGCCGGATGCGGTTGAGTTCGGCGAGGTCCTGGATCGGCCCGATGCGGACCCGGTGCCAGGTGTTGTCATCCACAGAGACCTTCTGCACCGACGAGGCGATGCCCTGCAGGGCCAGCTGGGCCCGGACCCGGTCTGCCTCGGTGTAGTCACGATAGGAGCCTACCTGCAGCACGTAGGCCCCCGCCTGCTCAATCGGTTCACGCGCCGACGGTGCGGGCCCGTCTCGAGGGGGCTCCGGAATCACCACCTCGAATTCCGGCAGGCTGTCGTGATAGCTGAAATCGGAGGGCGCCTCGTCTACTTCGGGCTCCTCGCGGGTTGGCGCCCGGTCCGGTTCGGGAGTGCTGTCCCGCTCCAGGTACAGCCAGGCGGCGATCGCCAGGCTAAGGCCCACCACCAGGCCCACTGCGATACCGGTCCAGCCAGAGAAGCCACCGCTGCCGGCTCCGCCGGCACGCCTGCGCCTGCGCGTCATTACATCGACTCCGGCGCGGACACGCCCAGCAGTCCCAGTCCCAGCGCGATGGTGCGGCGAGTGGCCTCGATGAGTGCCAGCCTGGCGTTGCGCAGCGCCGGGTCGTCGACGATGAACTGCTCCGCGTTGTACAGGGCGTGAAAGGCGGTGGCGAGTTCCCGTAGGTAGTGGACCAGCATGTGCGGCGCCCGCTGTGCGGCGGCCAACTCGATCACCTCCGGCCAGCGGGTCAGGGCTGCCAGCAGTGCTCGCTCGGTCGGGGTGTCCAGCCGGCCCAGGGCAGCGATGCCGGCGGCTGGGTCCAGCTGCAGCCCGCGGTCGGCCAGCTGACGAAACACGCTGGCCACCCGCGCGTGGGCGTACTGCACGTAGAAGACCGGGTTTTCGTTGCTGCGGGACTTGGCAAGCTCCAGGTCGAAGTCGAGCGGCTGGTCGTGGCTGCGCATCAGGTAGAAGAACCTGCAGGCATCGTTGCCTACTTCCTCGCGCAGCTGGCGCAGGGTGACGAATTGCGCCTCGCGCTTGCCCATGGGCACTTTTTCGCTGCCGCGGAACAGGCTGACGAACTGGATGAGGGTGACCTCCAGCGAATCGCCTGGTTCGCCCATCGCCTCCAGTCCGGCGCGGACCCGGGCGACGTAGCCGTGATGGTCGGCGCCGAGTACGTCCAGCAGCAGCCCGAAGCCACGCTCCCGCTTGTCCAGGTGGTAGGCGATGTCGGAAGCAAAGTAGGTACCGACGCCGTTGTCCCTGACCACGACCCGGTCCTTTTCGTCACCGAAGGCGGTAGCCCGGAACCAGGTTGCGCCGTCCTTGACGTAGAGGTGGTCCTGGGCGCGCAGGCGTTCGAGTGCGCGACCCACGGCGCCGCCGACGGTCAGTTCGCGCTCCGAATACCAGCGGTCGAATTCCACGCCGAAGGACTGTAGGTCCTCGCGGATGTCGGCGAGCATCATCTCCAGCGCGGTGCCCAGCACGCCGAGGTAACCACTCTCACCGACCAGGGCCTTCATGCGGGCGATCAGCGCGTCGACGTACTGCTCCTTGTCCCCGCCCTCGGTCTCGTCGGGCGGCAATCCGGACATCACGTCCGCGGCGCTCCGACGGAGCGTCTCGCCGTTGAGTTCCCCGAGGCGCGCGGCGATGGGGATCACGTAGTCGCCGCGATAGCCGTTGACCGGAAACGGTAGCGTTTCCCCGGCTGCCTGCAGGTAGCGAATCCAGGCGCTGACCGTGAGGATGTCCATCTGCCGGCCGGCATCGTTGACGTAGTACTCGCGCGCGACTTCATGGCCGGCGTAGGCGAGCAGGTTGGCCAGCGAGGCGCCGACCGCCGCCTGCCGCCCGTGACCCACGTGCAGCGGCCCGGTGGGATTCGCCGAGACGAACTCGACCAGCACGGGGGCGGAGCCGGCCTGCGGCAGCCTGCCGTAGTCGCTGCCCTCAGCCAACGCCTTGCCGAGTTCTTCCTGGTAAGCCGCCGGCGCGAGGAAGAAATTGATGAAACCGGGACCGGCGATCTCGACCCGCTCGATCCCGGCATGGGCTGGCAGGGCCGCTACGATGGCGGCGGCGAGGTCGCGCGGCTTGCGTCCCAGAGGGCGCGCGAGCTGCATGGCCACATTGCAGGCGAAGTCGCCGTGGGCCGGGTCGCGGGTGCGCTCGATGCCGGGCCGGGGCCTTTCGGCACCCTCGGGCAGGGCCAGATTCATGGCTTCCAGTGCGTGGGCGACGAGTGTTTCGATCAGGTGCTTCACGGGCGCGAGAGTCTACCCGAATGGGCGCTGGCTGGCGCGTCAACCTCCGGGCTCCGGCTGCGTTGTATGCAGCGTAGGCTGATTTTGATGGAGACAAAACGAATGAAACAGTCATCACGCAAGGCCCTGCTGGGCTGCCTGCTCGTCCTGACCCCGGTTGCCGCGCTGGCCCATCAGCATGGTGGTGGTCACGAGGGCAAGGAAATGTCCGGCCGCATGCTGGAGCGCATCGACAAGAACGGGGATGGATTGATAGGCCGCGATGAGGTGGCCGGCATGCCCCGGATGGCGGAGCGCTTCGACCAGCTGGACGGTAACGGTGACGGCGTGCTCGACAAGGCGGAGCTCGGCAAGGTCCGGGATCGCGTGCGAGGCGAACTGCGCGAGCGCGCCGAGGATCGGTTCGAGGACACCGACGCCAACGGCGACGGCGCGATCGACCTGGCCGAGGCCCAGGCTGCGGCGCAGCGCCGGGCCACCGACATGTTCGAGCGGCTGGACGTCGACGGAGATGGCCGGCTGACGCGGGAAGAGATGAACCGCCCGATGCCGCCGCCGCCCCCGCCACGTCCTCTGCGCTGAGTCAGTCCAGCTCCAGCGGGTCCACGTCCATGGACCAGCGCAGGCCGCCCGGCGTCTTGAGTTGGGCCAGCCGTTGCAGCCAGATGGAGAGCATGCGCTGCAGGCTGGCCCGCTGGGCCGATTCGACCAGCAGTTGTCCGCGGTACCGCCCGGCGCGCCGCTCCATGGCGGCCGCGGCGGGCCCCAGCACCCGCACGTCCGGCCCAAGGTCCTCGGTCAGTGACCGTGCCCGGTCGAGGAAGCCGAACACGGACTCCCGCTGGGTGGCGTCTGCACGCAGCAGGGCCAGCCTCGCGAACGGCGGCCAGCTGGCCGCCTCCCGTTCCTTGAGCGCCGCACGGGCGAAGGCCGTGTAGCCCTCCTGGACCAGGCTGACGAGCAGGGGATTCTCCGGGAAGGCAGACTGGATCAGGACCTCTCCCCGGCGCTCGCCGCGGCCGGCGCGGCCGGCCACCTGGACGATCTGCTGGGCGAGGCGCTCGCTGGAGCGAAAGTCGATTCCGAACAATCCCTGGTCGGCGTCCAGTACCACCACCAGGGTGACGCCCGGATAGTCATGGCCCTTGGTCAGCATCTGCGTGCCCAGCAGGATGCGTGCCTCCCCAGAGGCTACCTTGGCGAGCGCCTTGTCGATCTCGCCGCGCTTGCGGACCGAGTCGCGATCGAGGCGTACCTGGGGCGCCGCCGGAAACAGCTGCGCCAGCGCAGCCTCGACCCGCTCCGTGCCCTGGCCGACAGGGCGCAGTTCGCCTCCACAGCTTCCGCAGGCGAAGGCCATGGGTTCGTTCGCGCCGCAGTGGTGACAGCTGAGCATGGCGTCCTTGAGGTGGACGGTCATCCGCGCGTCGCAGTGTCTGCAGGCAGCCATCCAGCCACAGCTCGTGCAGAACATGGTCGGGGCATAGCCACGCCGGTTGAGGTAGACGAGCACCTGCCCACCCGCCTCCAGGTGACGTCCGATGGCCGCGACGGCGGGCTGTGACAGCCCGTCACGGGCGGCGTGGCGCCGGAGGTCCACGACGGCGATGGCAGGCCTGACGGCCTTGCCGGCGCGCTCGGGCAGCAGCAGGCGCTGGTAGCGGCCGGCAGCGACGTTGGCCAGGCTTTCCAGGGAAGGTGTGGCCGAGCCCAGCACCACCGGGACACCCGTCCGGCCTGCCCTGGCGACCGCAAGGTCGCGTGCGGAATAACGGAAACCTTCCTGTTGCTTATAGGAAGCGTCGTGTTCCTCGTCGACGACGAGGATGCCCAACTTCGGTAGCGGGGCGAACACGGCCGAGCGGGTGCCGATGACCACGCGGGCCGCGCCGCTGCGCGCGGCCCGCCAGGCAGCCAGCCGTTCGGTATCGGTCATGGAGGAGTTCATGGTCACCACTGGCACCGTCAGCCGCGCCCGAAAACGCTCGACGAGCTGCGGCGTCAGTCCGATTTCGGGCACCAGCACCAGCGCGCTGCGGCCCCGTGCCAGTACCTGCGTGATCACTTGCAGGTAAACCTCGGTCTTGCCGCTGCCGGTCACGCCATGGAGCAGCCAGGTGGCGTAGCGTCCGAGCGAGGCCGTCACCTGGTCACAGGCCTTCTGTTGGGCCGAGTTGAGCGGCGGCGGCAGGGCATTCCCCGCGCCCGCAGGCGGTGGCGTGGCCGGGGCGAGGAAGGATTCCAGCCAGCCTTTCTGGTTCAGGCTGCGCAGGGTGGCGGCATGACCCTCGGCTGAGAGTTGGTCCGCTTCCATGGGCCCGGACCTGAGCAATTCGAGCAGCGCGCGCTGTTTCTTGCCCCTGGGCCCTGCGGCGAGTGCCTCGATGCCCGCCGTGGAGAGTTGCCAGTTGAGCACCTCCGCCGTCGCCGCTTGTCCATCGCGAATGCCGGTCGGAACGGTGGCCGAGAGAACCTGGCCCAGTGGATGATGGTAGTAGCCAGCGGCCCAGCACAGCAGCTCGAAGCTGACCGGATCCCAGAGCGGTTCGGGGTCGATGATCTCCGTGATGTGCTTGAGCGCGGAGGCAGGCAGAGTGCTGCGCTCTGCCGAGCCGACCACGAAGCCGATCGCGCGGGTCCGGCCGACCGGCACCCTGACCCGCAGGCCGGGCTGGGGGACACCGAGCATGCCTTCGGGCGGCAGGTAATCGAGGGCAAGCCGAAAGCGTGCCGGCAGTGCCACCTTGACGATCCATCCCTCGTACGGCTGTTCCATGACCCTGTATGCCGGCGCGAGTCAACCCGCGCCGCTCCATTGCGTTGTCTTCAGGTGATGACGACGAGCCTCGATTCCCTGGCGTCGGTATGCTCGCCCGAAGTCCCGGATAGTTTGGATACCTAGGTCACAATGTTACGGACTCGAGCACTGGAAATCTTCCTGGCCGGGATCGAGGCGCGGGCCTTTCGCATCGCCAGCAGTGCGCTGGCCAACGAAGCGGATGCGCTGGATGCGGTGCAGGAGGCGATGATCAGGCTCGCCCGGCGCTACGGGAAGCGTCCCGAAAGCGAGTGGGCCCCGCTGTTCCACCGGATCCTGACCAATTCGATCCGCGACAGCCTGCGCCGGCGGCGAGTGCGTTCCCGCTGGGTGTTGCCATGGGCGGCTGGGAGGGTCGATGACGACGCGTTGCTCATGCCCGACACGGCCGATCCTGCGGGTGATGCCCTGGCCGGTATGGAAGCGGAGGAGGCCTGGCAGGTCCTGGCGGCGGGACTGCGGTCGCTGCCGGATCGGCAGCGCGAGGCCTTCGTCCTCCGCGCGCTGGAAGGGCTCGATGTGGCGCAGTCCGCCGAGGCCATGGGCTGCTCCGAGGGCAGCGTGAAGACCCATTATTTTCGCGCGGTGCAGGCGCTGCGTGGCAGACTGGAGGAACGATGAACGGAGATCTGCTGACGACCAGGGCTCGTGAGGTCTACCTGGAATCCACCGAAAGGTTGGATGAGGCGGTGCGCGCAGCGCTGGCCGCTGCCCGCCGCCGCGCCCTCGCGAGCAGCACCATTCGGGAACCCGAGCCCGTTGCCTGGTGGCCGGTTGGGGCCGCTGCGGCGGCGGTCATGCTGGCAGCCATGCTCTGGATTGCCCCGCAGCCCGCTCCCGAGGCCTATCAGGCATCGCTGGACGAGGCCGGGCTTCAGGAACTGATGGCGCTGGGCCAGGAGCTGGGCCTGGGCGATGAGGAGCCGGCGCTCTACGCCTGGCTGGATCACCCTTAGCCCGGGGCGCATGCCGGGAGCGAGCACGTGAATAGTCCTGCGGCGGCTCGTCCATGGGTGCTGGCAGCAGCTTTGATCCTGGCCCTGCTGAGCCTGGGATGGCTGAAAGGTCGGAACATGGGGCCCGCCGCGCCACCCGTGTCCGCGGATGATCCTGCCATGGCCGTGTTCGTCGGCAGCGAGGTCTGCGCCGGCTGCCACGCCGGCGAGTACGCAGCGTGGCAAGCCTCCCAGCACGCGGCTGCCATGCAACATGCCACTGAAGCCAGCGTACTGGGCCGCTTCGATGGCGACCAGTTCGCCTACGCGGGTGTGACCTCCAGGTTTTTCCGGCGCGATGGTCAATATTTCATCCGGACCGACGGGCCAGACGGGCAGCTGGCGGACTTCGAAGTGAAGTACACCTTCGGCGTGGAGCCCCTGCAGCAGTACCTGGTCGAGCTGGCGGGCGGCAGGCTGCAGGCGGTCTCGGTGGCCTGGGACAGCCGTCCTGCGGAACAGGGCGGTCAACGCTGGTTCCATCTCTATCCCGACGAGCGGGTCGATCACCTCGACGAGCTGCACTGGACGCGACGATCGCAGAACTGGAACTTCATGTGTGCCGACTGTCACTCGACCGCAGTGCGCAAGGCCTACAACGCCGCTACCGATGCCTACGCATCGGACTATGCGGAAATCTCCGTCGGATGCGAGTCCTGTCATGGCCCCGGTTCAGCCCACCTCGGCTGGGCGGCGCAAGCCAGCGGTGATCCTGCCAAGGGGCTGACGTTCGCGCTGGCTCCGGCGCAGCAGCAGCTCGAAGTCTGTGCGCAGTGTCATTCGCGACGCGCGCAGATCGCCGAGGGTTACCAAGCAGGTCGGCCGTTCACCGACCACTACCTGCCGTCGCTGCTCGACAGCGAACTGTACTTTCCCGACGGCCAGCAGAAAGACGAGGTCTTCATCTGGGGCTCGTGGCTGCAAAGCCGCATGCATCAGGCCGGCGTAACCTGCAGTGATTGCCACGACCCGCACAGCCAGTCCCTCCTTGCAGTGGGCAACGCAGTTTGCGCCCAGTGCCACGCGCCCGCCGCCTACGATGTCTCGACCCATCACCATCACGCGCCGGGATCGACGGGTTCGCAGTGCGTCGAGTGCCACATGCCGGCGCGGACCTACATGGTGGTGGACCCGCGGCGTGATCATTCGATGCGCGTGCCTAGGCCGGACGAGAGCGTGCTCCATGGCACGCCTAATGCCTGTAATCACTGCCATGTCGACCAGGATGCGGAATGGGCCGCGGCTGCCGTGCGTGGCTGGCTGGGCCGGGACGCCAGGGGCAGTCACTCGTTCACGGCGATGTTTCACCAGGCCGACCTTGGTGATGCCCGGGCCGCCGCAGGACTTGCCGGACTGGCGGGCGACCTGGACCAGCCGTCGATCGTCAGGGCCTCGGCCATCGAGCGACTGGCGCGGCTTGGCGAGGCGGACCCGCAGCTGGTACGCGAGGCGGCACGCAGCGACGACCCGCTGCTGCGCCTGGCAGCAGTTCGCCTGGCCGACGCCTTGCCGGCGGAGGAACGGCCGGCCCTGCTGGCGAGGCTGCTGCGGGATGCCCGCCTGGCGGTACGTATCGAGGCGGCGCGTGCGCTTGCCCCGTTTCAGGCCGGATTGGGCGCTGGCTACGCCGAGGATTGGCTCAGGGCTGAGGGGGAGTATCGGGCCACGTTGCACTACAACGCCGATCGTCCGGAGGCGGTGGTGGCACTGGGGAGTTTCGAGGCGTCATTGGGCAGGCTGGCGCCCGCGCTCGGGGCTTTTGCCCAGGCGCGGCGCATGGACCCGACCTACGTGCCGGCGTACCTGAATGCCGCTGATGCCTTGCGCCTGCAGGCGCGCGACGAGGAAGCGACGAGACTGCTCGCCGAGGGCATCGATACGGTGCCCTCCAGCGGGCATCTGTACCACAGCCTTGGCCTGGCGCAGGTGCGGCTCGGCTTGCGCGAGGAGGCTATGCTGTCCCTGGGCAGGGCGATGGAACTGGAACCGGACGAACCGCTCTTCACCTACGTCTATGCGGTGGCGCTGCATTCCACTGGCAGCCCACGGCAGGCCATGCAACTGCTGCGCGCCGCGCTCCATCGGTGGCCCGGCCAGCGAGACATGGTTGAGGCGCTGGCCGCCTTCGAGCGGGAGGCGGGGGCGGTGGTCAGTCCGGGGCTTCGCTAGCGGCGACCAGCGAGCGCAGGGAAAAACAAGCAACGCGATGGGCAAACCGCGGCAGGTCGTGCGCATCTACGAGCTGCCCAGACTCGGTATCCGGCAACTCCCCACTGGTTATCTGGGAAGCGCTCGTTCATCATTTTCCTGACAGGGTAGCTCAAAGGCGCTGAAAACGATGCAAATGGTTGCGTGGCGAACGCGTTTGGGACGTTTGCGCCGAAGAATCTCGATTCACAGTGAACTATTGCGCTTGACCCTGCATCCGCAGGCGAAGAGGCAATATCCGGATTTTCTCGGAATCGGTGCTCCGCGGGCTGGCACTACCTGGTTGTATTCCAGACTTTCGAGGCACCCGGACATCTTTCTTTCGAGAATCAAGGAATTGCATTTCTTCGACGAACATCGCGAAACAGATTATGCGGATGGCTCGGGGGCAAACTGGTATCGAGATTTCTGTTTTGACATGAGTTCCGAATTACATTGGCGTTGGTATGGACGCCAGTTTGCTGGGGCTGCCGGCAAGTTATGCGGAGAAATTACGCCGGTTTATTCCACGCTCACGGCGGATCGCGTCGGAATCATCAAACGAAGGTTGCCGGCAGCCAAGATCATAATGATCTTCCGCAATCCCATCGAGCGCGCATGGTCGGGCGTGCGTAGAACTCTCTGGAAAGATGTGGGCATTCAGCCAGCACAACTTTCCGGAGAGGCGGCGCTCATGCGCGTCGTTTTGCACCCTGAGATCCTGATTCGCGGGAATTACGAGGCGACCATCAAGGCCTGGGAGCAACACTACCCGTCAGGTCAAATCTTGTACCTCTTTCATGACGATATCGAGGTTAACCAGCGCGAGCAGCTGCAGGGGGTTTGCCGATTTCTGGGCGTTGACGCGGGCAAGCTGCCGCCAGCATCACAGGATGGTCAGAGGGTCAATGTGGCACCCGAGCAGGACATGCCGCAATTTGTCCGGGATGCACTCCTGCAACACTACCGATCAGATATCGCCTTCCTTGAGAAGAAGTTTGACCGTGATCTTTCTCAATGGGTTGATTGACGATGGCCATCGTAAAACAGGAACCAATCTAGCTCCATTCGCTGAGCCAGCGCATCAAGGCGCCGGTTTCCATCGCGCCAGCCTGCTGGGCAAGCACTTGCCCGTTGCGAAACACCATCAGGGTCGGGATGCTTCGGATGTTATAGCGAGAGGCGAGAGCCGGCACTGCTTCGGTATCCACCTTGGCGAAGCGCATGCGAGGCTCCATGCGACCCGCCGCCGCCTCGAAGTGCGGAGCCATCGCGCGGCACGGGCCGCACCAGGCGGCCCAGAAGTCTACGACCACCGGCAGGCTGGCCTTGCCGACATGGGTGGCAAAAGAGCTTTCATCCAGGGCGACGGGATGCCCCTGAAACAGGGGCGCCTTGCAGCGCGGGCAGCGTGGGGATTCACCGAGGCGAGCCTCGGGGACGCGAGTGAGCCCGTGGCACTCCGGGCAGGCGAGGGTGATGCTGGTCGGGGTCTGGGCAGAATTCATGCGGCCTCCTTCAGGTGGAGGTGGGAGCCGCGACGGGTCAATTCAAGGCCATCAGGTCACGAAGCCTTCCCAGCGGCGCATGTACTGGATCATGTCAGGGCCCAAGCCCTCATCGCGCAGGTAGGCTTCGGTCACCGGGGTGGCGATCGCCTGGAACTCCGGGTCCGCCAGCAGCCGGTTTGGGAAGTCGTGGTGCAGGACCGCCGCTCGGCCTATGAGCAGGAAATCGACGTCCGACTGCAGGCAGCGGCGTGCGGCCTGGCCAGACAGGATGTTGCCCGCAGCCCCGAGCCGGACGTCGCCCCGGTCAAGCTCGGTGAACCATGACAGCAGGCTGCGGCCACGATGCGCCGTGTCCTCGGGTTCCTTGTCCACGTCCCAGAGCGACAGGTCCAGGAAGTCGATCAGTCCGCCACGCAGCAGGCGCGCGGCCAGCTCACGGATTTCCAGGAGTTCGAGCCCGAAGCGCTCCGGTGACAGCCTGCCGCCTAACACGAAGTCTTCGCCACAGGCCTGACGGATACCCTCGACCACCTCCATCAGCAGGCGTGCGCGATGGTCCCGCGTTCCGCCGTAATCGTCTTCGCGGCGATTGATGACGGGACTCAGGAACTGGCACAGCAGGTACCCATGGGCGCCGTGCACTTCCACCCCGTCGAAGCCGGCTCGCTGCGCGCGCTGCGCGGCGCTGATGAAATCGTCACGTACCTGCTGCACCTCGACGGAGGTCATCGCCCGCGCCCCGGTCTCCGCATCGTCGGAAGGACCCAGCGGCGTGCCGCCGATGAGCGCGCTCGGCGCGCGTATACCGGCGTGATGCAGCTGGGTGAGTGCCAGGCTGCCAGCCGCCTTGATGCCGGTTGCCAGTCGCGACAGCCCCGTCAGGTGCAGCTCGGAATAATTGCCGAGCTGACCCTTGAACCCGCGGCCCGCAGCCTGCACGTGGGAGGCGCAGGTCATGGTGGCGGCGAATCCGCCCTGGGCGCGCAGGGTCAGCCAGCGGTATTCGTCCTCCGACAGGGTGCCGTCGTCGTGGCTCTGGGTGTTGGTCAGCGGCGCCAGCACCAGCCGGTTGGCAAGGACGGTGCCCCGCCGCGGCAGCGGGAGCGGCTCAAACAGGGGATCCACGCGCGCTCAGCCCCTCAGCGCCAGCAGGACCTCATCCAGCATCTTCTTGGCGTCGCCGAACAGCATCCGGTTGTTGTCCTTGTAGAACAGCGGATTGTCGACGCCGGCATAACCCGAGGCCATCGAGCGCTTCATGACGATGCTGGTTCGAGACTTCCACACCTCAAGCACCGGCATGCCGGCAATGGGGCTGGTTGGGTCGTCCTGGGCGGCCGGGTTCACGATGTCGTTGGCGCCGATCACCATGGTGACGTCGGTGTCCGGGAAGTCGTCGTTGATTTCTTCCATTTCCAGCACGATGTCGTAGGGCACCTTTGCCTCGGCCAGCAGCACGTTCATGTGGCCCGGCATGCGACCGGCCACCGGATGGATGCCGAAGCGGACGTTGATGCCGGCCTCGCGCAGCACCTTGGTGATCTCATAGACGGTGTGCTGTGCCTGCGCCACGGCCATGCCGTAGCCAGGCACGATGATGACGTTCTTCGAGCCCCGCAGCAGTTCGGCGGTCTCCGCGGCACTGATCGGGGTGACCTCGCCGGCCGGCGCCTCGCCGGCCGCGGTCGGCGCGCCCCCTGCAGTGCCGAAGCCACCGGCGATCACGCTCAGGAACTGCCGGTTCATCGCCCTGCACATGATGTAGGAGAGGATCGCGCCCGAGGAGCCGACCAGTGCGCCAGTGACGATCAGCAGGTCGTTGGAGAGCATGAAGCCGGTTGCCGCCGCGGCCCAACCCGAGTAGCTGTTGAGCATCGAGACCACGACCGGCATGTCGGCACCGCCGATCGCCATGACCATGTGGATGCCGAACAGCAGGGCGATGACGGTCATGATGATGAGCGGCGTCATGCCGGCCTCGACGCCGGCAGCGCCCACGAAGTCTGCCCCGAACCAGATCACGACCAGCAGGCCGGCCAGGTTCAGCCAGTGCCGGGCCGGCAGCAGCAGCGGCTTACCACCAATCTTGCCCGAGAGCTTGCCGAAGGCGATGACCGACCCGGAGAAGGTGACCGCGCCGATCAGGATACCGAGGTAGATCTCGATCTCGTGGATCGCCTTCTCGGCGCCCTCGTAGGCCACCGAGGTATCGACATAGGAGGCGAAACCGACCAGGCAGGCGGC
>JAURMS010000282.1 GCA_030830595.1 Gammaproteobacteria bacterium
CGAGGGTCCCTGAATCCATCGGTGACTGCCCTTGTAACGAAACTGTAATATTGCCGCTCCTACAATCCTGCCGTCGGGGTTCCCTGACCGGACCACGTCCGCAGCCAGTTGCCGGGAACGTGATGCAAACCTCGACCGTCGTGCTGTGTCTCCTGATCCTGGGCGTGGTGGCCTACCACGCCGGCAAGGGGCGTTCGCTACGGCTCGTGGGTGGCTTGCGGGGTGCACGGCAGCTGCATTCACTGCCGGGCTACTACGGCGCCCTGACCGCACTGTGGTGCGCGCTGCCAGCCCTTTTCGTGCTCACTCTCTGGTCGGTCATGGACGGGCAGGTGGTCACCGGGATGGTCGTCGCTTCCATGCCCGCATCGTACCAGCAGATGAGCCCCGACGAGCTGGCGCTGGTGCTGAACGACGTGCGCAACCTGGTCGCCGGGGCGATCCCGGCGGAGTTTGCTTCGCCCGACGTTCAGGCGGCCGCCACCCGGCTGCAGTCACTGCAGCGGCTCTCCAACTGGTCTGCTGCAGCCCTGAGCCTCTCTCTGGCCCTGATCCTCGGTGGTGTCGCACTCCGCCGGCTCAGCCCGACGCTGCGGGCGCGCAACCGCGTGGAGTGGGTGATTCGGGCGGCCCTCGTGGCCTGTGCCACGCTGGCGATCTTCACCACCGTCGGGATCGTGGTGTCGGTGCTGTTTGAGTCGATCCGCTTTTTCAGCCTCATCCCCCCTTGGGAATTCCTGTTCGGCCTGCAGTGGTCACCGCAGCTGGCCATCCGCGCGGACCAGGTCGGCTCTTCCGGGGCTTTCGGCGCCGTGCCCCTGTTCACCGGGACGCTGCTGATCGCGGGCATCGCCATGCTGGTGGCGGTGCCGGTCGGACTGTTCGCCGCCATTTACCTCGCGGAATATGCCGATCGGCGGGTGCGCGGCGTGATCAAGCCGCTGTTGGAGGTGCTGGCCGGCATCCCAACCGTGGTGTACGGGTTTTTCGCCGCCCTGATGGTGGGCCCGCTGCTGCGCCAGTGGGGCGAGTCCCTGTCGCTCGACGTCTCCAGCGAGAGTGCCTTGGCTGCGGGCCTGGTGATGGGCGTGATGATCATTCCTTTCGTCTCCTCGCTGGCCGACGACATGCTGACCGCCGTACCCCAGTCGATGCGGGACGGCTCGCTGGGGCTTGGCGCCACCCAATCGGAGACCATCCGGCGCGTGGTGTTTCCGGCGGCGTTGCCCGGAATCGTCGGCGGCGTGCTGCTGGCCGTTTCGCGGGCCATCGGCGAGACCATGATCGTGGTGATGGCGGCCGGGCTCGGGGCCAACCTGACCGCCAACCCGCTGGAGGCGGTCACGACGGTCACCACCCAGATTGTCACCCTGCTGGTGGGCGACCAGGAGTTCGACAGTCCCAAGACCCTGGCTGCCTTTGCGCTCGGACTGGTGCTGTTCCTGGTCACACTGACCCTCAATATCATCGCCCTGCAGGTAGTGCGCAGATACCGGGAGCAATATGAGTGAAGCCGCTGCAGCCGGCGCCCTGACGCCCGGCCAGAAGAACCGCCAGCGCGTGGAGGCGGGTCTGCGTCGTCGCTACCGTGCGGAAGCCCGCTTCCGCGCCTACGGTATCGCGGCCGTCGCACTCGGGTTGTCGTTCGTGGCCCTGCTGTTCGTGAGTATCGTGTCCACGGGCTGGACCATCTTCAGGCAAGCCTACGTGCTGCTCGAGGTCAGCTACGACGCCGAGACCTTCGACCCGGACGGGTCGGGAGATCCGGAGGTGATGGGCGGAGGTGATTTCTCGGCCCCGATCAAGGCTTCGATGCGCGAGCTGTTTCCCGACGTCGAAGCCCGTTCGGAACGCCGGATGCTCTACGGGCTGGTCAGCGATGGCGCCCAGTTCGAGTTGCGGACCCGCCTGCTGGCGAAGCCAGCAGCACTCGGCTCCTCGGAGACCGTATGGTTGCTGGCCGATGACCGGGTCGACCAGTTTTTGAAGGGCAAGATCGATCGTAACCAGCCCGCCGACGTCCGCGGATTGTCCGATGAGGAAATCGCCTGGATCGATCAACTCGAACGGTTGGGGCGTTTGGAGTTGCGCTTCAACCGCAGCTTCTTCACCCAGGGCGACTCCCGAGAGCCGGAGCAGGCGGGGATCTGGGGTGCCCTGGTGGGTTCCGCACTGACACTGCTGGTGACCCTGGTCCTGTCTTTCCCAATCGGGGTGGCGGCGGCCGTGTACCTCGAGGAATTCGCAGCCAAGAACCGCCTCACCGATTTTATCGAGGTCAACATCAACAACCTGGCCGCGGTGCCCTCCATCGTGTTCGGCCTGCTGGGCCTGGCGGTATTCATCCAGTTGTTCGGGTTGCCGAGGTCCGCCCCGTTGGTGGGCGGCCTGGTGCTGACCCTCATGACCCTGCCAACCATCATCATCGCCAGCCGCGCGGCGCTGAAGGGCGTGCCCCCATCCATCCGCGAGGCGGCGCTGGGCATGGGCGCCTCGCAGGTTCAGATGGTCATGCACCACGTCCTGCCGCTGGCCATGCCGGGTATGCTCACCGGGGCGATCATCGGCATGGCCCGGGCCCTCGGCGAGTCGGCCCCACTGCTGATGATCGGCATGGTGGCCTTCATCGTGGACGTCCCCGGCGCCCTGACCGATCCCTCCACGGCCCTGCCGGTCCAGGTCTATCTCTGGGCCGACAGTCCGGAGCGAGCCTTCCTGGAGCGCACCTCGGGTGCCATCCTGGTGCTGCTGGCGTTCCTGCTGGTCATGAACCTCGCGGCGGTGATCCTCAGGCAGAAATTCGAGCGGCGCTGGTGATGCGCCAGGTGGAGACCAAGCATGAGCGGTGAAACGACCCACGCCACACGTGGCAACCATGTCATGCCCCCCGAGCGGGCAGAGCAGGGCTTTCGCACCATCGGCGAGATCACCACGGACAACCCGGTGGTGGTCTGCCGTGGCGTCAACGTCCACTACGGCGACAAGCACGCGATCCGCGACGTCAGCCTGGACATCGCCCATGACGAGGTCATTGCCATGATCGGCCCGTCGGGCTGTGGCAAGAGCACCTTCCTGCGTTGCATCAACCGCCTGAACGACACCATTCCCACGGCGCGGGTCAGCGGCAGCATCGCGCTGGATGGTCGGGACATCTACGACAAGCAGCAGGACGTGGTGCAGCTGCGGGCCCGCGTGGGCATGGTCTTCCAGAAGCCGAATCCCTTTCCCAAGACGGTCTACGAAAACGTCGCCTACGGCCCGCGCATCCACGGCCTCGCCGCGGACCGGACCGAGCTGGATGAGATCGTGCAGACCAGCCTGATGCGGGCCGGGTTATGGGAGGAGGTCAAGGATCGCCTCGAATCTCCCGGTACCGCACTTTCCGGCGGCCAGCAGCAGAGGCTTTGCATCGCGCGCACCATTGCAGTGAGCCCTGAGGTGATCCTGATGGACGAGCCCTGTTCGGCGCTGGATCCCATCGCGACGGCCCGCATCGAGGACCTGATCGACGAGCTGAGGCAGAACTATGCGATCTGCATCGTCACCCACTCCATGCAGCAGGCTGCGCGGGTGTCCCAGCGCACGGCCTACTTCCACCTCGGTGACCTGATCGAAGTGGGCTCCACCGACCAGATCTTCACCAACCCCCGCCACAAGCTGACCGAGGACTACATCACCGGGCGCTTTGGGTGAATAAGGGGGCTAGGGACGCAGCAGTTCGTTGATCGAGGTCCTGGCGCGGGTTTTGTCGTCCACCCGCTTGACGATGATCGCCGCATAGAGAGAGTGGCTGCCGTCGGCGGCAGGCAGGCTGCCCGATACCACCACCGACCCTGCAGGCACCCTGCCGTAGCTGATCTCTCCACTCTGGCGATCGTAGATGCGCGTCGACGCGCCGATGAAGACCCCCATGGAGATGACCGAGCCGCGCTCCACGATCACCCCCTCGACGATCTCGGAGCGCGCGCCGATGAAGCAATCGTCCTCGATGATGGTCGGGCTGGCCTGCAGCGGCTCGAGCACGCCGCCGATGCCCACGCCACCCGAGAGGTGTACGTTGCGTCCAATCTGGGCACAGGACCCGACCGTGGCCCAGGTGTCCACCATGGTGCCGCGATCGATGTAGGCGCCGATGTTCACGTAACTGGGCATCAGCACCACCTCCGGTGCCACATAGGCACCGCGGCGCACCACGGCGGGCGGCACCACGCGCACGCCGGAGGCGCGCAGGGCCGCTTCGTCCAGGCCGGCATGCTTCAGCGGCACCTTGTCGTAAAAACGCGTGTAGCCGGCCTCGACGACCTGGTTGTCGTGGGTGCGAAAGTACAGCAGCACGGCCTTCTTGAGCCACGCGTTGACCTGCCAGTGGCCTGCCACGGGTTCAGCCACCCGGGCCCGACCGCTATCCAGCAGGCCGATACAGTCCTCCAGTGCTCGAGCCAAGGTCGGGTCTACCTCGCCGGGACGCAGCGAGGCGCGATCCTCGAAGGCTGCCTCGATGACCCTGGTCAGCGTGTCCAAGTCAGGTCCCTCCCGCATCGACGAACGCGCGGATCCGCATGGCGGCCTCGACGCAGTCCTCGAGGCTGGCCACCAGCGACAGGCGCAGGTGCCCGCAGCCCGGATTGGCGGGTCCCCCACCGCGGCCGAGGTAGGAGCCAGGCAGGGCGCTGACCGCCGTTCGCTGGTACAGGGCCCTGGCGAAGGCCTCGTCGTCGCCGCCTACCGCGGGCCACAGGTAAAAGGCACCCGCCGGCGTGCTGGCCATCAGCCTGCCGTCCAGCGCAGCGAGAAACGCCGCAAACTTTTGCCGGTAGAGCGCCCGGTTCTCGCGCACGTGGGACTCGTCCGACCAGGCCACCAGGCTGGCCTGCTGCACGGGTTCCGGCATCGAGCAGCCGTGATAGGTGCGATAGCGCCTGAAGGACTCGATCCATTTGGCATCGCCGGCCACGAAGCCGGATCGGAGCCCCGGCAGGTTGGAGCGCTTCGACAGGCTGTGAAAGGCGATGCAGCGCCGGAAGGTGTCGTTGCCGAGTGCCGCGCAGGCCTGCAGCAGCCCCGGGGGCGGGCTGGACTCGTCGAAATAGATCTCCGAGTAGCACTCGTCGCTGGCAATGACGAAATCATGCTTCTCGGCCAACTCGATCGCCCGACACAGGTAGTCGAGATCCATCACCGCGCCAGTGGGGTTGCCGGGTGAGCACAGGTAGAGCAATGCGCAGGCCTGCCACTCGGACGGTGTGATCGACTCGAGGTCCGGCAGCCAGTGCCCTGCCGCATCGGTGGGCAGGTAGTGCGGCGCTGCGCCAGCCAGCAGGGCCGCGCCCTCGTAAATCTGATAGCCGGGATTCGGCATGCAGACCCGTGCGCCGGTCCCCGCCTGGATGACGACCTGCGCAAAGGCAAACAACGCCTCGCGGGTCCCGTTGACCGGCAGCAGCATGGTGTCCGCATCCACCTGGCCCGGCCGCAGGCCGAAGCGGCGCTCGGCCCAGCTCGCGCAGGCCTGCCGCAGGTCGGCTCGTCCGGCGATGGTGGGGTAGCGGGAGACGGCCGGAAGCGCCGTGGCGAGGGCTTCCAGGACCGCTGCAGGAGGCGGGTGCCGCGGCTCGCCGATGGTCAGCGGAATGGGAGCCAGGTGTGGTGGGGGGTGCACGCCTGAGAGCAAGGCCGACAGGCGCTCGAAGGGGTAGGGCTGCAGCCCGCTGAGGCCCGGGTTCATCCTGCTCAGGCCGCTGCGCCGCGACGATCGAGGGCAGCGATCAGGGCGTCCGTCACCACCTGTTGCCGTTCCGGTGTCAGCAGTGAGCCATCCCCGTCGGTGAGGTAGAACACGTCCTCCGCCCGCTCGCCGACGGTCATGATCTTGGCGCCGAGCAGGTTGAGACCCTGCTGCCAGAGAACCTTGCCGATCTCCGACAGCAGGCCCGGACGGTCGGCGGACACCAGTTCCAGGATGGTCCAGCGGCCAGACGAGTCGCGACTGAAACTGACCCCCGTCCGCGTGGTAAAGACCTTCAGCTGGCGCGCCACCCGGCGGGTGACGGTTTGCGGACTGAGCTCCCGGTCAGAGACCACCCGCCGCAGGGTGGTCTCGATCAGGGTCAGCCGGTCCGGATCGGACACCGGGGCCCCACTGCCCTCGAGCACGTAGTAACTGTCCAGGCTCGACCCCTCGCGGGTCGGGGTGATCCGCGCGTCCATGATGGTCAAGCCCATCTGGTCGAGCGCAGCCGTGGCCCGGGCAAAACTGTGGCGACGACGGTAGGTGTGGACCAGGACGGCCGTCGCTCCGCCTCGCTGGGGGCCGCCACTGGCTGCCACCAGCACAGAGTGATCCTCGGGTTGGCGACGGGCCAGCAGCTCTGTGTGCCAGGCCACCTCCTGGGGATCGTGGCGCAGGAAATAGTCGTCATCCAGGTCGGCCCAGACCTGGCCGATGCGGTCGGCCGACACCTGGCTGCCGGCCAGCAGTTCTGTGTGCCAGGCCACCTCCTGGGGATCGTGGCGC
>JAURMS010000283.1 GCA_030830595.1 Gammaproteobacteria bacterium
ACGTTTACAAGATGGACTACGGCCCGATGATCGCCCTGCATCTCGAGAAAGGTGCCGACATTACCGTCGGCGTCGTGGAGGTGGCGGTCGACGAGGCCCGCGAATTCGGCGTGCTGACCGTCGATGCCGACAACAAGGTCCTCAAGTTCACCGAAAAGCCCGCGGAGCCCGACTCGATCCCCGGTCGCGAGGGGATTGCGCTGGCGTCGATGGGCATCTACGTGTTCAAGACCCGCCTGCTGGAGCGGCTGCTGGAGGAAGACGCCTTCAATCCGGATTCGCGCCACGACTTCGGTCGCAACATCATTCCGGAGGCCCTGCACAAACGCGCCATCTATGCCTATCCGTTCCGCGACGTGCGAACCAGGGCGCAAAGCTACTGGCGCGACGTGGGTAACGTCGACGCGTATTACGAGGCCAACCTCGAGTTGATCCACGTTTCGCCGGAACTGAACCTCTACGATTCGCTGTGGCCAATCTGGACTTACCAGGAACAGCAACCGCCCGCCAAGTTCGTGCTGGACGATGACGGCCGCAAGGGTACTGCCGTCAACTCCATGGTCGCCGGCGGCTGCATCATTTCCGGTGCCGAGGTGCGTGAGTCCCTGCTGTTCTCGGACGTCCGCATCGAGGAGCGCAGCCTGGTGGAGCGCTCGGTGGTCCTTCCCGGGGCGCGCATCGGCAGGGACTGCCGGATCGCCCGCGCGGTGATCGACGAGGACTGCGAGATCCCCGACGGGACGGTCATCGGCCATGACCGGGTGGCTGATGCCAGTCGTTTTTTCATCACCCGCAAGGGCATCGCCCTGGTGACCGCGGAAATGATCCGGGGGCGGCCATGAGACCATCCGGCCTGGGTGGCCTGCTGCTGCTCGGCCTGGCCTGCCTGGTGCAGGCCGGCTGTGCGTCCATACCGCTCGATGTGCGCTCCCCCGAGTTATCCCTCGTGGGGGTGGAGGCCGAGGACCTTTCGGTCTTCGAGCAGCGTCTGCTGGTCCGCCTGAAGGTGTTCAATCCCAATGATCGCGTGTTGCCGGTCCGGGGTATCGACCTCGAGGTGTTCCTCGAGGGCGAGCGCCTGGCCACCGGCACCACCGAGCGGGCTTTCGAGGTGCCGGCGCGTGGCGAGGCCGAGTTCGACATGCGGGTGAGGGCCAACGCGGCGACGGCCCTGCTGAAGGTGCTGGAGACTGGGCGCAAGCGTGAGGGGCAAGCCCTGCGTTACCGGATCCGGGGTGAGGTGCGCACCGCCCTCGGCCTGCTCCGAAAGCTGCCGTTCGACGAGCAGGGCACGCTCGACCTCGATCGCCGTCGCAAGAGCGACCCCTCCGGCGACTGATCAGGGCACGGGCTGGCGAACGAGGCGCTGGTAGAGGTCGACGTACTGCCCGGCCGGGCGCTCCCAGCCCAGTTCAACGGCCATGCCGTTGGCGCGCAGGCGATTCCAGCGGGCCGGGGTCCGGAACAACTCGACCATCCTGCCAAGGGCCCAGGCCACCGCGTTGGAGTCCGCGTCGCGGAACACGATCCCCGTTCCGGTCTCCCGGGACTCGTCGAAGTCCTGCACGGAGTCGGCCAGGCCGCCGGTGGCACGCACCAGCGGCACGGTGCCGTAGCGCAGGCTGTACATCTGGTTCAGCCCACAGGGTTCGTAGCGCGAGGGCATCAGGAAGGCATCGCTGCCAGCCTCGATCCAGTGCGCCAGCGCCTCGTCGTGTCCCTGGCGGAAGGCCAGCCGGCCCGGAAAGCGCTGCCCGAGGCCACCCAGCGCGGACTCCAGTTCCCGTTCTCCGCTGCCCAGAACGGCCACCGCGATCGACCCCTCGGCGAGCGCCTGCTCAAGGGCCGGCAAGGCGATGTCGATGCCCTTCTGCCAGACCAGCCGCGACACCATGCCGACCACGGGCGCCGGGCCCGGGGTCAGGCCCAGTTTTTCGCACAGCAGGGTCCGCATGGTGTGCTTGCCGGCAGGTGTTCGGGCGGAGTAGTGCACCGGCAACAGCGGGTCGGCGGCTGGATCCCAGGTGCGGGTATCGATCCCGTTGAGGATGCCGATCACCCCCCCCGGCCGTGTCGAGAGGTCCTCGTGCAGGCCCATGCCGAGTTCGGGGGTACAGATCTCCCTGGCGTAGGTGGGGCTCACCGTGTTGACTGCATGCGCTGCCCGGATGCCTTCCTTGAGCAGGTTGATCCGACCTGCGCGCAGGTCGCCCGCGTCCAGGCGCTCGAGCGCCTCGTCGCCCAGTCCGAGCTCCGTGGCGAGGCCCGCGCTGATCACGCCCTGGTAGCCAAGGTTGTGAATGGTGAGCAGGCTGCGGGTATGTGCCAGGGCCGGGTGGCCCTGGTCGGCCCTCAGCAACAGGGCCGCTGCCGCCGTGTGCCAGTCGTTGCAGTGGAGCACGTCAGGGCCCCGCCCGATGGTTCGCCACAGGGCCAGCGCGGCGTGACACAACAGCAGCCACCTGAGGTGTTCGTCGCCACCCCCTCCGTAGACGCCCTCCCGGTCGAACAGCTCGGGGCAGTCGACCAGGAACAGCTGCACACCCAGCGGGCCGGGACAGGACAGGACGTGGTAGCGGAAGGCATGGCGACCGAGCTGCAGGTCGGCGCTGTCGAGCACTCGCCGGGATCCGGCAGCAAGCCGCTCGAGCTCAGGATTGCGGTGACGGGGCATGACCACGCTGGTCTCGACGTCCCGCCTGGCCAGTTCCACGGAGAGTGCAGCCACCACGTCACCGAGGCCGCCAGCCTTGGCCCAGGGCGCAAGCTCGGCCGACAGGAAACAGACCGAGAGCGTCACGGCTTGGAGTCGGGTGCCTCTGGCTCAGGCGGTGGTTCCGGGGAGTCCTGCGCGGGCGTCGTGCGTCGCGTCCCCATGAAGGCACCCATGAGGTTTTCCTGCATGCGGGTCCAGACTTCCAGGTTCTGGCGGGTCAGTTCGGCCATGTTGGCAACCGGGGGCGGCGCGCTGCTCAGGGCCTGGGCGAACTGGCGGGTGAACTGCTCGTGCTGCTGGGCGAGGTTGCCGACGCTGGATTCCAGGTAACGAGTCATGAAGTCCTGCATGGGGCCGCCGTAGAAGCGGATGATCGACTCCAGGACGGTGGTGGACAGGATGGGCTTGCCGAACTGTTCCTGCTCGGCGATCACCTGCAGCAGGATCAGACGGGTAATGTCCTCGTCGGTCTTGTCCTCGACTACCCGGATGCGCTCGCCCTGCACGATCATCTGCCGGATGTCGGCCAGCGTCACGTGACGGCTGATCGAAGCGTCGTAGAGGCGACGGTTCGCGTATTTCTTGATCAGCCGTTCCTCAGCCATGGGCCGAGTGTAGCGGAAATGGTGCGTTGCGTTG
>JAURMS010000284.1 GCA_030830595.1 Gammaproteobacteria bacterium
GATCAGCAGGTCATCGCCACGGCGGTCAAAGTGGTAGCTGTCGAGTGCCGAGAAACTGCCCGGCTCGACGCCCTCCCAGGAAGTCAGGCCTGCGGCGGCCAGCGGATACCACGGGTCCTCGCGGGTCGCGCGGGTGAAGGCTGCGTCGGCCGCGATGTCCAGACCGCGCCTTCCGGCCTCCTCCAACTCCCTGCCCATGCGCTCGACCAGCGCACGATAGTCGGTCAGTGCTGCGGCATCCAACGGCCGCTCACCCTCGAAGATCCGCCTCGGATAGCGATCGACGAAGGTCTCGAAACCGTTGGCCTTGGCATAGCCCACCCAGGGATTGACCTCCGAGGCGTGCAGCCAGGAGCAGCCGCGGTCCCAGGGTTCGCCTACGCTGTCTTCATCGGTATAGGCCCGGCCACCGATACGGCCCCGAGCCTCCAGCACGACGACGCGTCGCCCAGCCGCGAGCAGGGTTCGCGCTGCCGCAAGCCCGGCAGCACCGGCGCCCACGATGGCCACCTCTGCGCCGCCTTGTGCCACGGCAGCCCGGGGCAGCGCGAGCGAGATCGCCGAGGCTGCGGCACCCTGCATAAAGCTGCGACGGTCTGTCACCAAAGAGTCTCCCGTCAAAGCTGCACACTCCACTCCTGATAATGAGTATGCCGTAACATATCGAGGGATGAAGGCCAAACTGGACAGCCGCAGGACGCCCCTGCTGCGCACGGCACTACTCTGGATCCTGCCCGTGTTGTCCTTGCTGGGTCTGTACACCTGGTACGTTCTGGCCAGCCGCTACGTCACCACTGACAATGCCTATGTCCGTGCAGGCGTATCGGAAATCGCTCCTGAAATTTCCGGGACGGTCGCGCATCGCCTGGTGGAGGAAAATCAGCCGGTCGTCCAGGGTCAGCCCATCCTGGAGCTGCGGGATCCGGCGCTGGACATCGCCGTAGCGCATGCGGAAGCAGACCTGGCCACCGCCCGGACGACAATCTCCACGCTGCGCGCCAACTATGCGGAAAAGCGCAGCGAACTTACCCTTGCGCGCGACGAGGCAGCATTCGCGGCCAGGGAGTTTGCTCGTCTGGAGGGACTCGCCTCACAGGGGCTGGTGGCTCGGGTCAGCCTGGATGCCGCGGCTCACGCCCTGACCCAGGCGCGTGGCCGGGTCGAAGTGCTGCGTCGGGAGCTCGGGGTGGTGTTGGCCAGCCTCGATGGCAAGGCCGAAGCGTCGGTCGATGAGCATCCGGAAGTCATGGCCGCCATGGCAGCCTTGGAACGGGCACACCTGGATGTCGCGCGCCGTATCGTGAATTCGCCAGTGAACGGGGTCGTAAGCCACCTGCCGGAGCCTGGCGATCGCCTGCAGGCAGGGAGGCCCGCCTTTGCCGTGGTCTCAGCCGAAGGCCACTGGGTAGAGGCCAACTTCAAGGAGACCGACCTTGAGTTCGTGCGGCCAGGCCTGCCAGTCAAGGTGCGCGTCGATGCCTACCCAGGAGCAACCTGGCAAGGAACGGTCGAAAGCATCTCGCAGGCTACAGGGTCGGAATTCGCGCTGCTCCCCGCCCAGAACGCTACCGGCAACTGGGTCAAGGTCGTGCAGCGGATCGCCGTGAGGGTCAGCCTCACGCCGGTCTCCGCGCCGCACCTGCGGGTGGGCATGAGTGCGCGTGTCTGGATCGATACTGGCCACATTGATTTCCCGCCAGCCTGGCTGAGACGCGGCTAGCGCCGGAGCCGATCCTTGGACGCCTCGCGCCGCGGCCTGCTGGTTTTCTCATCGATGCTGGCAAGCCTGCTTTACACCATCGACACCACCATCGCCAACATCGCCCTGCCGCACATGCAGGGCGGACTGCAGGCAACCCAGGACCAGATTGCCTGGGTCCTGACCTCCTATATTGTAGTCAGCGCCGTGGCCATCCCACTGACTGGTTTCCTGGCCGCACGGTTTGGACTCCGCCGGGTGCTGATCCTCAGCGTGGCTGGATTTACCGCGACCTCGCTGTTGTGCGGAATGGCCGCCACGCTGGATCAAATGGTGCTCTACCGGGCGCTTCAGGGTGCCTGCGGCGCCGCACTGGTACCCCTTGCCCACGTCGCCTTGATCAACGCCCATCCACCCGAACAATATGGCAGGGTCACGGCCCTGTGGGGCATGGGCGTGGTGATCGGTCCCATTATCGGTCCCGTGCTCGGCGGCTACCTGACGGAAGCCTTCAGCTGGCGCTGGGTGTTCCTGGTCAACCTGCCTTTCGGTGTGCTGGCGCTGGCCGGACTTGCAGCGTCACTGCCGGGTGGCGACGCGGACGCCTCACGTCGCTTTGACAAGCTGGGATTCGTCCTGCTGGCCCTGGCCCTGACCCTGCTGCAGCTGGTCGTTGAGCGGGGCCACGGCGAGGACTGGTTTCAATCACCCTGGATACTGGCAGGCACCGCGCTGGGGTTGACCATCCTGTTCATGTTCGTGGTTCACTCGGCAACGACCGACAACCCATTCTTTGCGCCCGCCATGTTCCGTGACCGTAACTTCGTTTTCTCGGCAGGCATGATGTTCTTTACCGGCATCGCCGTACTGGCACCGATGGTGCTGATGCCACCCTTCCTGCAGGGACTGCAAGGCTACCCGGTGATTGCCGCTGGCTGGCTGCTGGCCAGCCGCGGGATGTCGTCGATGCTGGCCATGGGTGTCAGCGGCAAGCTGGTCAACCATGTCGATGCGCGCGTGCTGATCACGCTTGGCCTCCTGATGATGGGAGCATCACTGTGGGCGATGGGCGGTTTCAACCAGGACACGCCATGGCAATCGGTGGTGGCGACGAGCCTCGTCATGGGGCTTGGTTTGCCGCTCATGTTCATGCCCATCAGCGTCGTGGCGTTCGCAACGCTGCCGGATGTACTGCGGGCCGAGGCCAGTTCCCTGCTGACGCTCATCCGCAGTCTTGGCTCCGCCATGGGCATCGCTGCTGCGGTGGCGGTGCTTTCACATGACACGCAGGCCAACCAGGCCATGCTGGTAGAGCGGATTGGCTCGTTTGAACACTCCCACTGGGAAAGGTTATCTGTCGCAGCAGGCGAGGCTTCGATTCCGCTTGCCATGGAGCAGGTATCCCGCCAGGCCTCGGCCATCGCCTACTCCAACGATTTCCACCTGTTGGCCACGGCGATGTTCCTGGCCATCCCGCTGGTCTTTGGCCTCAAGGTGGGCAGGTCACACCACTAGGCGCAGCCGGGCAGCCCGGCCACGGCCGTGCGGATCGCTTCCGGCATCGCCACAACCTGGCGCGTGACAGCGTCGATGTAGACGTGAACGAAGCGGCCCACCGCACAGGCCCCGTTGTCATCACCGCGGAACAGACCCACCCGATAGATCACGCTGGAGGTGCCCAGTTTTTCACAGGCCAGTCCGGCGTGGATCTCGTCAGGAAAGGAGAGCTCCTGCAGGAAGCGACAACTGGTCTCTGCGACGATACCGATGGCCGGCAGTTCGCGGATGTCGGTGGCGGTGGCCTCCATCAGCCAGCCGTTCACCGCCGTGTCGAAGTAGGAGTAGTAAGTCACGTTGTTGACGTGACCATAGTGGTCGTTGTCCATCCAGCGCGTGGGGATGCGCCGGACCATGCGGAAGTCCGCCCGGGTGGGTGGTGGCGCTCGATCAGCCATGCCGTCTATCCTCGCACCTGCATGCGGTGGCGAGCATACCGCGGGAGGAGCTGAACGACCATGCAAGTCCGAGCTGCAGTCCTGACCGAGATGGGTCGCGCCCGGCCCTATGCGAAATCCAGGCCGCTGGAGATCCTGACCCTGGACCTGACGCCGCCCGGCCCCGGCGAGGTACTGCTGCGGATCCGGGCCGCGGGGCTCTGCCACTCCGACCTTTCGGTGGTGGACGGCAACCGACCGCGCCCGCTGCCCATGGCGCTCGGCCACGAAGCGGCGGGCGTGGTGGAGCAGCTGGGTCCCGGCGTGACCGACCTCGAGGTCGGGGACCACGTGGTGACGGCCTTTGTCGCCGCCTGCGGGCACTGCCAGCCCTGCGCGCGCCAACGCCCTGCGCTCTGCGAGCCCGCCATGCGGGCCAACGGGGCGGGCAGCCTGCTGGGCGGCGGGCGACGGCTGAGCGGCCAGGGGCCGGTCCATCATCACCTCGGCGTCTCCGCCTTCGCCGAACGGGCCGTGGTGGCGCGCCAGTCCTGCGTCCGGGTGCCTCGTGAGCTTCCCTTTCCCGTAGCGGCAGTATTCGGCTGCGCCGTGATGACCGGGGCGGGAGCCGTGGTCAATACCGCAGCCATGCCCGCAGGCAGCTCTGCGCTGGTGGCAGGACTCGGCGGAGTGGGCCTGTCGGCCCTGCTGGCAGCGAGGCGGATTGGTGCTTCGCCGCTGGTGGCGGTCGACCTGCAGCAGGACAAGCTGGAACTGGCCCTCGCGCTGGGCGCCAGCCACGCCTTCCGTGCCGACGATCCCGAGGTCGGCAGCAAGATCATCGAGGTCACCGGCGGTGGGGTGGACTATGCATTTGAGATGGCCGGCAGCGTGGCGGCCCTCGAGCTGTGCTGGCGCGCTTCGGCGCGCGGCGGCACCACGGTCTCGGCCGGCCTGTCGCATCCCGAACGCGAGTTCAGCCTGCGTCACCTGACGCTGGTGGCCGAGGAGCGCAGCCTGAAGGGCAGCTACCTGGGCAGCGCGGTCCCGCAGCGGGACATCCCGCTTTTCATCGACTGGTACCAGCGCGGCGAACTGCCGGTGGATCGCCTGCTGAGCGGTACGCTGGCGCTCGAGGACATCAACGAGGGCCTCGACCTGCTGGCCGACGGACACGCCGTCAGGCAGATCATCATCCCGGGTTGAGCGAATTCAGGGCGCGCGCTTGCGCGCGACACGCAGCAGCAGGACCGCCGGCAGCAGCAGGAGTGCGCCGGTGACGAACGGGGCCTGGGTGCCGAATCCCGAATAGATCGCACCACTGCTGGCGGGGCCGATGATGCGCCCCGCCGCGCTGGCCGACTGCATGGTGCCGAGCACCGCGCCTTTCTCATCCTGGCCGGCCTCCAGGCTCAGCAGGCTGGAAGCCGCGGTGTTGTAGCTGGAGTGCCCGGCCGAGAAGAACGCGGCACCAATGGCCAACAGCACCCAATCACTGGCCAGGATCATCGCCGCGTAACCGATCGCGTGCATGAGCACCGAACCGTAGAGCACCCGCCGCTCGCCGAAGCGCCGCGCCAGGTGACCGACCAGCACACCCTGCACCAGCACGCCCACCACGCCCATCGCAAAGAAGGCCAGGCCGACGTCCCGCGGCGACAGCGCCAGCACGTCATGCCCCCAGACCGGGAAGATGGTCTGCAGAATGGTGGCACCAATGGAGACCAGGCACACCGAGCCCACCACGCCCAGCAACGCTGGGCTATGGGCCACCGGGGCCAGTGGCGAGCGAAACCCCGAGCCGCCAATCAGTTGCCAGGGCTTGCGCGAGGCCGGCGGCAGGCTCTCCTTGAGGAACACGGTCGCGCTGAGGAAGGCGAGCGCGCTGAGTCCGGCCGAGACCAGCGCCGGCAGGGCGAAGTTCATGGCGGCAGGGTCGTCGCCACCCAGCAATCCGCCGATCATGGGGCCGAACATGAAGCCGAGCCCGAAGGCCGCCCCGATCATGCCCAGGCCCCGGGCCCGATCCGTCGGCGCAGTAACGTCAGCCACATAGGCAAAGGCTGCCGAGATGTTGCCGGACATGAGTCCCGAGAACACGCGCGCCATGATGAGCATGCCTAGCGTATCGGCCAGTCCGAGCAGGACGTATCCGCCCGTGGAGCCGACCATGCTCACGATGAGCACCGGACGCCGGCCGATCGCGTCGCTCAAGCGGCCCCAGAGCGGCGTCGCGATGACCTGCGCGAATGCATAGATGCCCGCCCCGCCGAAGGTGATCAGCCAGGGGTCTGCTCCCATCCGCTCGGCCACGAACGGAAACAACGGAATGATGATGCCAAAGCCGAGCAGGTCGACGAAGACGATCAGGAACAGGACGAGGAGGGCGCGCATGGGCGCCTATTCTGCCTACCTGCGCGGTCAGCCGCCGAGCGGAGTCCTGCCGAAGACGAGTTCCTCAACCGGCACCCCGCCGATCAGGTGTTCCTGGATGATGCGCTCGAGATTGCGCTCGTCAGCATTCCGGTACCAGGTGCCCTCCGGGTAGACGAGCGCGATCGGGCCGTCCCGGCAGACCCTGAGGCAATCGGCGCGGGTTCGCAGCACGCCCTGGGCCACATCGGCCAGGCCGAGTTCCCGCAGGCGTCGCTTGAGATACTTCCACGCCTGCTGGGACGCCTCTGCTGGCGCGCACTTGCCATGCGTACACAGCAGGATGTGCCGACGGGCACCGCCAGGTGCAATGCCCTGGATGGCAGCCCCGAGCGACGCCGCCGGATCGGTCAAAGAGCCGCCTCGTCAGCCTCACCCGTGCGGATCCGGACCACTCGCTCGATCTCGGTGACGAAGATCTTGCCGTCGCCCACCTTGCCGGTCTTGGCAGCACCGACGATGGCGTCC
>JAURMS010000285.1 GCA_030830595.1 Gammaproteobacteria bacterium
CCTCGGCATACCGAGCGATGAACGACTCTACGTAGTGACGGTCGATGGCTCGACCGCGGAGCTCGCCTCCGGTCGGCCGATCTTCCCCGAAACGGCGGCCAATCGGCTCGGTCCGCCTCAGGTCACCCCAATCGACCTCACCGGGCTGCGGAGTGCCTGAAAGGCGGCGTTTAAGGCGGACGGCGCCACGGTACAGGCGCTTCCTGAGGTGCATCAGTAGGCCTTGCGATCTCCCAGCAGCATGACCGTGGTCTGCAGGATGATCTTGATGTCCAGGAGCGGAGTCCAGCGGCGCAGGTACTCCAGATCGTAGCGGATACGGGCCTGCATCTCCTCCACCCGCGGCGTCTCGCCACGGTAGCCCTTCACCTGTGCCAGGCCTGTCATGCCGGGCGGTACCTTGTGGCGGATCATGTAACCCTTGATAAGCCGCCGATACTGCTCGTTATGGGCGACCGCGTGCGGGCGTGGCCCCACGAGGGACATGGAACCGGCAAGCACATTAAACAATTGTGGCAGCTCGTCCAGCGAGTAACGCCGCAGGATCCTGCCTAGGGATGTAATGCGCTGATCGTCCCGCGTGGCCTGGTGAATCACCGGCCCATCCTCCATAACAGTCATGGTGCGGAACTTGTTGACCACGATCTCGGAACCGTCCAGTCCATAGCGGCGCTGACGGAAGATGACTGGCCCCGACGAGCCGAGCTTGATCAGCAGGGCGATCAAGGCCAGCAACGGCGCCAGCAGGATCAAGGCGCCTCCGGCCAGCGCAACGTCCATGAAACGCTTGAGCACGCCCCGATACCCATGGAAGGGTGTTTCGCAGAGCGCGACGACCGGCACTCCGAGGATCTCTCCTGAACGCGACTGAATCAGGTCGAACACGAAAACGTCGGGCACGTAGTAAATGGAGGCTGTCGTATCCTGCAGGTCGTCCAGCAAGTTCGAGACCCGCTGGACGTTGCGCATCGGCAGCGAAATGAAAATCACATCGATGGCGTTCTCCCGGATGTATCCCGCCATGGAGGCCAGTCCGCCGCGCATGCGACTCTCGCCATGCGCGCCGAGGCGGTCGACATTCCGATCGTCGAAGAATCCCACCACCTTTACGCCCAGCTCGGGATGGCTGTGGAGACGCTCATCCAGGGCAACACTCGCCTCGTTGTAACCCGCAAACACCGCCGACCGGGCGTTGGCCGGGTCAAACATGAACCGGCGGATGAACTCATCAAGGGCAACGGTCAGCACCACCAGCACGGCTGGGGTGGTGACTGCCCAGGTCAGGACCACCAGCCGCGAGAAATTTTCAGAGACCTTGGCTGCATAACCGACGGCCAGCAGGATTGCCAACAGGGCCACCCACCTGACCAGCAACCCCGCCACCGTAGGCCAGCGAGATGCGATCAACTGCTCCGAGGGCATGGGGGGCATTTGGATGACGATCGGAGCGATCACGGCCACCACGATGCCCATCATCAGGAACTCGCTGGACATCTCGACACCGAAGGCCCGGGCCAGGCCGAGCAGCATGGCTACCGCGATCACCGAGGGCAAAACGTTCCGCACCATCCCGAGAAAGGCCAGGGAGCCACTGCGCTTGAAAACGATCGGTTCGTTCATTCCTTGTCCCTGGCCTGCCCCGCACTGCCAATGGCCCAGGCCGCCTTCCTGACGACCATCACGCCTCTTTCCAATGATGGACTAAAAGGATGCCTAAATCGTGATCAACCGCAAAAAAAAATCCTTATGTAAAGCCCTTGGAGTGTTCCCCGCTCATCACGACGATTCCGGCAGCGTCGGTCGGTCGAGACGGGCAAGTTCAGGAAACCACCGGGCCCACAGCAGTGCAACGCCGAGACTGGCCAGCCCCCCGAACAACACAGCGGGACGAATGCCCCACCAGGCAGCGGTCAGGCCAGACTCAAACTCTCCGAGTTCATTGGAGGCGCCGATGAACACCGCGCTGACCGCGCTGACCCGCCCGCGAATGGCATCCGGAGTTTCGAATTGCACCAGAATGTGGCGAACATAGACACTGATCATGTCTGCCGCACCCAGGACCGCCAGGGCCACCAGGGACACCAGGAAGTGTTGCGACAGGCCGAAAACAGTGGTCGCAACGCCAAAGACCGCAACGCCCCAGAGCATGGCGGGTCCCATACGGCCGGCTAGCGGGCGCCAGGTCAACCAGGCGGCTACCAAAGCGGCCCCAAGGCCCGGCGCCGCGCGGAGCAGGCCCAGTCCACCGGGTCCCACATTCAGGACATCGCTGGCAAAGGCGGGCAGCAGGGCGGTTGCCCCGCCCAGCAGGACGGCGAACAGGTCGAGGGAAATAGCCCCAAGCACAATCCTTCGGCGAAATACGAACCGCAGGCCCTCGAGCAATCGGTCCAGGCTCATGGATTCCACACGATCAGGCCGCCGTGGCGCATGGACGCCGGCCATGAGCCAGGCCGAAACCGCCAGCAGCAGGAAGCTGCTGCCATAGACGAACTCGGGACCCGCCAGGTAAAGGAAACCACCCACGGCAGGGCCGAGGACGGTCGACAACTGCCAGGTCGAAGAATTAATTGCCACCGCGCGCCCGAACAGGTCGGGCGGCACCAGGTTAGGCAGCAGGGCCTGCCCGGTGGGCATCGCAAATGCGCGGGCCGCGCCGAACAACACCATGATGCCAAATACCGGCCAGACCTCTGTGCCACCCCTCAGGGTCAGCCCCAGCAGCGCCGCCGCGCACAGGCATTCGGCCGCGTAGCAGAGTGCCAGCAGGCGCTCCCTCCTTCCGCTGTCGGCCGCGTGCCCGGCCGGCAGGATCAAGAGTACGAATGGCAGGAACTGGGAGAGCCCGATCAGCCCGAGGTCCAGGGGGTCGCGGGTCATGTCGTACACCTGCCAGCCCACGGCCACCAACTGCATTTGGCTTGCCACTGAAGTGCCGAGACGGGAAGCCAGGAAGCGGGCAAACCCGGGCTGCGCCATCAGTTCGCTCAGGCCGCCGGGGGTTGCAGAAGGGATGTCAGGCCTCCGTCAGAATCCGCAGCATGCGCCTGAGCGGCTCGGCCGCACCCCAGAGCAGCTGGTCACCCACCGTGAAGGCCGTCAGGTACTCGCCCCCCATGGACAACTTGCGTAGCCGTCCAACCGGTATGCGCAAGGATCCGGTTACTGCAGCCGGAGTCAGGCGCGCCAGCGTCTCCTCCCGCTGATTAGGCACCACCTCCACCCAGTCATTCGCCCCGGCAATGGCGGCCTCGACCTCCTGCAACGGCACGTCCCGGGCCAGCTTGATGGTCAGCGCCTGGCTGTGACAACGCATGGCACCCACCCGAATACACAAGCCATCCAGGGGCAGCGGGCTTCCCTCACGCCCGAGCAACTTATTGCCTTCGGCACCAGCCTTCCACTCCTCACGACTCATGCCGTTACCCAGGTCGCTGTCGATCCAGGGCAGCAGGTTGCCTGCCAGCGGGTGGCCGAAAGCCTCGCGAGGCAGATCGGGCCCATTGAGGCTGGCGGCCACGACCCGGTCCAACTCCAGAATGGCACTGGCGGGATTGGCCAGCAGGTCGGGGCCGGCAGCGGCCAGGTGACCCATCTGCAGCAGCAGCTCCCGCATGTTGCGGGCGCCGGCGCCAGAGGCCGCCTGATAGGTCATGGACGAAACCCACTCGACCCATCCACGACGGAACAGGCCTCCGACAGCCATCAGCATCAGGCTGACCGTGCAATTCGCCCCAACCCAGTCGCGCCTTCCGCGATCGAGTCCGCGCTGGATGACGTCGCGATTGACCGGGTCCAGGATGAGAACGGCGTCCTCGTTCATGCGCAGCGTCGATGCGGCATCGATCCAATGACCCGCCCAGCCACGCCGACGCAGGGCTGGATGCACCTCGCGGGTGTAATCCCCACCCTGGCAGGACACCAGGATGTCACAGGCTGCCAGGGCTTCGAGGTCACTCGCGTCTGCGACCGGCCCGGGGTCGATTCCCAAGCCCTCTACCCTCCGCCCGACCTGACTGGTGGAAAACAGGATAGGCTCGATGAGGGCGAAATCATCCTCGTCGCGCATGCGGTCCATCAGGACCGAACCCACCATGCCGCGCCAGCCGACGAAACCAACCCTGGGATTTGTCATAATTGTCGAAACCCGCCGTTCTTGCAGCGCAAGACAACATGATACCGCGGGTACTGGGGGGCAGGGAGGTGTCGTCATGACCCAGCCTGTGGGGCGCGAGTTCATCAGCCTGCCGCAGAGCAGGTTCGGGCCACGACAGGTCCATGTGCGGCGGGCCGGTCGCGGTCCGGCCGTGCTGCTCCTGCACCAGTCACCCCTTTCCTCGCGCGATGTCCTGCCGATGCTCGGCAGGCTCTCGGCTGCCCACAGCTGCATCGCCCCCGACACGCCGGGCTACGGCCTGTCTGACCCCCTGCCAGCCGGGGTAGACATGGAAGGATTAGCCGCCGCCGTCATCGAACTGGCCGACGCGCTGGGCCTTGAGCAATTCGCGCTCTACGGGTTCCACACCGGAGCCATGATCGCGCTTGCGGTTGCCTTGCACCATCCAGAACGGGTAACGGTCGTCGCCGCCAACGGTTGCCTGGCGCTGACCGATGGGTCGCGCGCCGACATGCTGGCCAGATACCTGCCGGCCTTCAGTCCCTCCTGGGACGGCGCCCACCTCGCCTGGCTGTGGGCCCGGCTGCGCGAGCAGACGATCTTCTTTCCGTGGTACCGGGGCGAGGCGGAGTGCCGCATGGCCTACGACGTGCCCTCCCCCGCGCACCTGCAGGCGGCGGCACTGGAATTTCTGAGGGCCGGCGACCACTACCGCTCGGCCTACCGGGCCGCCCTGGCCTTCGATAGCGCCGATGCACTTCGGAAATTGAGGGTCCCTGCCCTGGTCACCGCGTCCTCGCGTGATCCCCTGAGCGACGACCTCGCGAGGCTCCCGACGGATACCGCGATGGTCTCGGTGGTGGCCGGCGGCTCGCCGGATGAGACTCTGGCCATCTGCGAGCGTTTCCTGGCCGATCGGCCATCCAGCGTTCCCCATGGCCTCACGGCCACCCGGCCCTTGCGGGACCGCTCGTGGCAAGCCCTGCTCGGACCGCCTGGCCAGCAGCTGCGCTGCCGCTGGCTGGGCTCACCCGACGACCCGGTGACGCTCATCCTCCACGATGCCTGGTCCTGCTCCGATCAGGCACTGCACAGCCTTGCGAGTGCCTGTCCGGCAGGGCAGACACTGCTCGCCTGCGACCTGCCGGGGCACGGCGAATCCGATCCGATCGCCAGTCACCAGGTGTCTCGGATCGAGCAGCACGCAGCCGTGGTCTCAACCCTGTTGGACAGGCTCGACATCAGGACCTGCCGAGTCGTGGGTTTAGGCTACGGGGGCCTGGTGGGCATCGAACTCGCCCTGCGCGACGTGCGCGTTGCCAGCCTGGCCAGCCTCGAACTCGCGGTGAACCAGGGAGACGCCCGCTGGGATCCAACGGCCTGGATGAACGACCTCGCCCCACGCTGGCATGGCGGTCATCTCCTCGCAGCCTGGCACATGATGCGTGATTCGACCCTGTTCCAGCCCTGGTTCGAGCGCACGCAGGTCGGCATCATCGCCGGGTCGGGTGCACCCGATCCGGAAGAGATCAACCAGCGTGTACTCAGCCTGTTGCGATCACCCCATGCCACTGCGGACGCGTGGCGTGCTCACCTCAATTATCCCCTGAATGAGCGACTCGCCGGCCTCCGCTGCCCTCACCTTGCCGCGTCGACACGCGCTGAAATCACCGACTGGCTGCGCGACACTGCCTGACCCGCAGCCTCAGCGGCGCTTAAGGCGTCGTCGTTTCCAGGCGAGATACACGCCAGGCACCAGCACCAGTGCAAGATTAAGGCCGCGATCAAGGCGGAAACCCGGCGCATTCCACAACCGCAAGAACGCCGCGAGCCTTTCATAGAAGCGCTCGCTGAACAAGCCGCGGGACCGCCTCACGTCCTGGAGAGAGCGCCTCGCCTCACCGATGGCGGCATCGAGCGCCCACTCAGTGCGAACCCCCAGGGTCCTGGCGATCTCGATATCCGCGAGGCGCGAGCGCAGCTGGGCCTCCGCCCGGTCGACTCCATGCCGCATCCTTGCTCGATAGGCAGCCACGGACTCCAGCTGCTGGTAGTCGGCAGTCAGGCTGCCGGGCCGCCTGCGGGCACGCACCAGCGAGTCGTCGATAAAGCGTACCTCACCCAAGAGGGCAGCCCGAAACGGCAGCACGATGTCCTCGTTGATCCCGGGTTCCAGCGGGGGGAATCGCTCCAAGACCTCTCGCCTCACGGCCAGCGTGGTACCCGGGGCGTAGGCATCGACCCGGGCGAACCACTGCAATCCATCGGCACCATCAGGCAGGCTACCGAACCGCGCCCGACCCTGGGCGCGGCCCGACTCGTCAATCAGGTCGAATCCCGAATACACGGCCATGATGGAGTCATCACGGGCGAACACCTCTGCCAACCGTCGCAGGCGGCCCGGATGGGATTCGTCATCCGCATCGAAGGTGGCCACCAGGTCACCGGTCACTAACCCGCGCAGGCGATTGAGATGGGCACTCTTGCTGCCAGAACGGCTCGGCTGCCTCATCAGGCGCCATGACCAGGGCCCCTCATAAGCGGCCAGGGCCTGCTCGAGCAGGTGGTCGCTGCCGTCGGTGGAGGCATCGTCGGAGACGATCACCTCTACCTCGCCCGGGTAATCCTGCCGCAGCAGACTCTGCAGCGCATCGGGCACGAAACCTGCGGCATCGCAGGACAGCAGGATGGCGGTGATTTTCAGCAGGCGCCTCCGTAGGGCAGATTTGAGCGGGCAGCGGTCCAGCCGATAGACTCCCGCTTTCCGAGACGGCTTGCAACGGAGCAATGCAGCTTGACGACTCCGGCACAGGTTGAGGCAATGGACGAGGCGGACGCCCTCGCGGGTTTCCGCGAACGCTTTCACCTGCCAAGGGGACTGGTCTATCTCGACGGCAACTCCCTCGGCCCGCTGCCGAGTCGCACCCAGGAAAGGATCGCCCGGGTTACGGCGCAGGAATGGGGCGATGGGCTTATCAACTCTTGGGAAAGCGCTGGCTGGATCGATGCACCCTCCCGCATCGGGGACAAGATCGCGCGCCTGATCGGCGCTGGCCGCGGCGAGGTGCTGGTCGCCGATTCGACCTCCATTAACCTGTTCAAGTGCCTGGCGGCAGCACTCAAGATGCGGCCTGATCGCTCCGTGATGTTATCGGAGTCCGGCAACTTTCCTACCGACCTCTACATGATGCAGGGCCTGGCTGGATTGACCGGCGCCCGCTATGAGGTGGTCCCGGCGGATCGACTGCTCGGCAGGCTTGATGAGTCGATCGCCGTCCTCACGCTGACCCATGTGAACTACAGAAGCGCGGCTATTCATGACATGGGCGCGATCACCCGCGCCGCCCACGACGCCGGGGCCCTGGTAGCCTGGGACCTCAGCCACAGCGTCGGTTCAGTCCCTGTTGACCTGGAGTCGGCAGGCGTCGACTTCGCAGTCGGCTGCGGATACAAGTTCCTGAACGGCGGGCCTGGCGCCCCGGCCTTCGTCTACGTGGCGCGCCGTCATCAGGCGCTGGCGCCAGCCCTGCTGTCCGGCTGGCTGGGGCACCGCGAGCCCTTTGCCTTTGACGAGACCTACCAGCCGGATCCCGGCATCGGGCGCTTCCGTTGCGGAACGCCACCCA
>JAURMS010000286.1 GCA_030830595.1 Gammaproteobacteria bacterium
AGGACTACGGCATCGTCATGGACGTGGCGGGCTGGGCGGCCGAGGACGACAGCCGGGACGCCGAAGCCGTGCGTCGGCACGTAGTGGAAGGGGTGGACAGCGCCTACCAGGCCAAGGTGACCCAGGTCGGTGAGCCGATCATGCGACACCTCGAGAAGGTGGTCATGCTGCAGCAGCTCGACGGCCACTGGCGTGAGCACCTCGCGGCCATGGACTATCTGCGTCAGGGCATCTACCTGCGCGCCTATGCGCAGAAGAACCCCAAGCAGGAGTACAAGCGCGAGGCCTTCGAGTTGTTCAGCCAGATGCTCGATCGTATCAAGCGCGACACAGTCGTACTCATGCAGCGCGTGCAGGTGCGCACCGAGGAGGAAATCGAGCGCGCCGAGCGCGAGCGTCAGGCCAGGCTGCAAAGGCAGATGCAGGCAACCCACGCCCAGCCGCCGACCTTGCAGGACGAGTCGGCCGAGCCGCAGCCTGCAGGCGCCAGTCCGGGTGCCCCGGGGGTTGCCGTCGAACCCTTCGTCCGCGAGGATCGCAAGGTGGGGCGGAACGAACCTTGCCCCTGCGGTTCGGGCCGCAAGTACAAACACTGTCACGGCTCTCTCAGTTAGCCGTGGTAGCTGGCGGCCCTCCGTCGAGTACGGGCGAGGCGGTTGTCCAGCACGTGGTCGCCGCGGTCATGTTCGACCGTGGGGGGCGGGTGCTGGTGACCCAGCGGCCCGCCGGCAAGCACATGGCCGGCAAGTGGGAATTCCCGGGCGGCAAGCTGGAGCCGGGTGAGTCCCGGTATCAGGGCCTGGTCCGTGAGTGTCGCGAGGAACTCGACGTCGATATCGACGAGGCCGAGCCGCTGATCAGCGTGCGCCATCGTTACCCCGATCGCGAGGTCCTGCTGGACGCTTGGCTGGTACGCAGCTACCGAGGGATGCCCCGGGGCCTGGACGGCCAGAAACTCTCGTGGGTCGAGCCCAACGAACTGTCGCGGATCGACCTGCTGGAGGCTGATGCGCCCATCGTTACCGCTATTCGCTTGCCGCGACTCGCCCGGGTTCTCCCTGGTGGAGCGGGACTGGCGCTTGCCATCCGCCTGCCCGAGCCGGAACTGCTCATTTGGCGGCCATTGCCGGACGACCCCGAGACGGGTGAGTTGCGCGTCCGGGTGGCCGCGGCTCGCGCACAGGGTCATTGTGTGCTGGTCGCCGGAGACGTGGTTCAGGCTGCCACGCTGGCAGTAGCCATGGGTGCCGACGGTGTGCTGCTGGATCCAGGCAGTGGCGGGGTCAGCATTGATCCCGCCGACCCGGCGCTCGTGGGCGTAGCCTGCGAGGATGCCGAGGCTGCGCTGCAGGCGGTGAACTCCGGCGCGCACTTCGTGGTGCTGAGGCACTTCGGTCCCGTGTCCCGTGCCCGGCTGGCGCCCTTGCTCGCCAGCCTCAAGGTGCCGGTGCTGCTTGGCTGGTTTGCCGATACGGACCCGCTGGAGGCCGTCCGGGAGGCCGGGGCACATGGCTGTGCCGTTGATCCGCGCCTCGCTGGCGTGCGCCCGCGATGATCGAGGTCACCAACCCCTACACCGGAGAGATCGACTTCCGTTTCGAGGCGGTGAACACGGATGACCTGGGTGGCCGCTGCGCCGCGCTCAGGGCTGCGCAACCTGCCTGGCAGGCGGCCGGGCTGGAGGCGAGACTCTCCGCGCTGCATGGGTTTGCGGGAGCCCTGGAGCGCCACCGCGAGGCCATCGTGGACGCACTCGCTGTCGACACCGGCCGCCGCCTGCTTGCCGAGGGGGAACTGTCCTCGCTGCTGGGCAGCCTCGCTCGCTGGT
The DNA here is from genome assembly GCA_030830595.1 of Gammaproteobacteria bacterium. Classification (GTDB taxonomy): domain Bacteria; phylum Pseudomonadota; class Gammaproteobacteria; order Steroidobacterales; family Steroidobacteraceae; genus SG8-30. The sequence continues at coordinate 1,829 of JAURMS010000286.1, forward strand.
GTAAGCAGGCGCCCGGCCTGATGAACGAGGCTTCCGGCACCTCCGCAGTGCCGGGGTTGAGCTACCGCAACCAATGGGTGCCTTTGCCGCTGGTGGGTGTGATCAGTCCGTGGAACTTCCCGCTGGTGCTTGCCATGATCGACGCGGTGCCCGCGCTGCTGGCCGGCTGCGCGGTCATCATCAAGCCTAGCGAGGTGACGCCGCGCTTCATCGCGCCGCTCCGCCGGGCCATTGCGGAGGTCGAGGCGCTCGCCGCCGTGCTGGCGCTGGTCGAGGGCGACGGCACCACCGGCCGTGCCCTCATAGGCCATGTCGATGCCGTCTGTTTCACCGGCAGCCTGCGCACCGGTCGCCGGGTCGCCGAGGCCGCCGCGCAGGCCCTCATCCCGGCCTTCCTCGAACTCGGCGGCAAGGACCCGGTCATCGTGACCGGCAGCGCGGATCCCCGGAAGGCCGCCGTCACCGTCCTGCGCGCCTCGGTGCTGGCCACGGGGCAGGCCTGCCAGTCACTGGAGCGGGTCTACGTCCAGCGGTCGCTGCTTAAGCCTTTTCTGGACGAGCTGGTGCGTCTCAGTGGTGAGGTGCAGCTCAACTGGCCGGACCCCTCGGCCGGCCAGTTAGGCCCCTTCATCTGGCCGCGGCAGGCAGAGATCGTGCAGGCCCAACTCGACGAGGCCGTGGCGCGCGGCGCGCGGGTGCTTTGCGGCGGCAAAGTCGAAACGCACGGCGGCAAGTGGCTGAGGCCCACGGTGCTGGTCGACGTCGATCACCAGATGGCGGTGATGAGCGAGGAAACCTTCGGGCCGGTGATGCCGGTGATGGCCTTCGACTCGGAGGACGAGGCCATCGCACTCGCCAACGACAGCGAGTACGGGCTCTCGGCCGCGGTGATCGCGGGCAACCTTGTCGAGGCCGAGCGCATCGCCCTGCGCCTGGAGGCGGGTGGCGTGAGCCTGAACGACGGCTCGCTCACGGCCGTCATGCACGAGTGCGAGAAGCATTCCTTCAAGGGCTCGGGCCTCGGGGGCTCGCGCATGGGGCCCGCCGGCTTCACCCGCTTCTTCCGGCGCAAGGCACTGATCTACCAGTCCGGCGAGCCGCTTTCGATCCAGGCCTTCAGCGAGCGCACACGCTGACCAGCTGCTTGCCCACGTTGCCGCCCTCGAACAGGCGGATCAAGGCCCGTGGCATGTGCTCGATCCCCTCGAGGATGTCTTCCTGCCACGCCATGCGGCCCTCGGCGATCCAGCCAGCCAGGGCGGCCTCAGCCTCGGCAAAGTGTTCTGCCAGGTCGTAGATGAAGAAGCCCCGCATGCTGGCCCGCTGCTTGCCGATGCGCCACCAGTTGCGCAGCGCGTAACGCTCTTCCTCGCCGGCGAAGTACTGGGAGATGCGCCCGCACAGGACCACGCGGCCGTAGCGGTTGAGGTGGGCGAGGGCGGCATCCAGGACTGCCCCGCCCACGTTGTCGAAAATGAGGTCGACGCCTTGCGGGCAGAGTTCGCCGATGCGTGCCTCCACATTCTCCTCTCGGTAGTGGATAGCTGCCTCGTAGCCGAGCTTGCCGGTCAGCAATGCGCACTTCTCGCGAGTACCGGCCAGGCCCACGGCCGAGGCGCCGAGGTTATGGCTTATCCAACCACAGTTGGAGCCCACGCCACCTGCCGCGCCCGAGACCAGCACGCGATCTCCTGCGCGCAGGCCGCCAATCTGAGTGAGTCCGAGGTAGGCGGTGAAGCCGGTGATGCCCAGCACGCCGAGCGCGGTAGAGACGGGCGCCACGCGCTGGCGAACCTTGTAAAGCATGAACCAGGGCGAGCCGTCGCAGAGGCAGTATTCCTGCCAGCCGAGCTTGCCGTGGACGATCTCGCCGACGGGATAATCGGGATGGCGCGAGGCCACGACCTCCCCGACGCCCCGCCCCAGCATCGTGTCGCCGATGGCCAGCGGCTTCTCGATGCCGGCACCGTCGATCATGTACATGCGCATGACCGGCGCGACTGAAAGATACAGGCTGCGGACCAGGAACTCGCCGGGCCCCGGTTCGGAGATCGGCATTGACTCCAGGCGAAAGTGGCGTGCCTCGAGGCCGCCCGTGGGGCGTTCGGCCATCACCCAGCGCCGGTTGACGCGCGTCACGCCTCAGCGTCGCTCAAGCAGCCAGCAGGATTCGTGATAGGCCGTGAGTCCGCGCTCCATGAAGCGCGGATTGTCGGCGAGTGCATCGACTCGCTCCAGCAGTTCCAGCCGGAAGTGGCCTTCCAGCGCGGCCCGTACGGTGGCTGCATCGAGTGGGAACGGCGGCGCCTGCATCGCGCCTGCTTCGTATTCGGTGGCCACCAGCAGTCCGCGGGCACCGGAGGGCAGGACCCGCGCCAGGGTGGCAACATAGCGTTCACGGAGTTCCGGAGGCAGGGCCACCAGCGAGCCCCGGTCGTACCAGGCACCCAAGCCCGGGCAGTCCGCGGGCTGCAGCGCCAGGAAATCGCCCTGCAGGATCTCGATACCCTGCCCGGCGTAGCAGGTGTACTGGCCTCGCTGGGTCACCTCGGCCTCGAGTCCCGCCAGCGCGAAGAAGTCCCGCGCGGCAATCGGGCTCAGCTCCACACCGCGTACGGAATGCCCGCGCCCGGCCAGCCAGGCAAGGTCGAGGCTGCGGCCACACAGGGGCACCAGCACGCGCTGGGTGCAGTCCGGTACCACGGTGGCCCAGTGACGCAGCAGGTGAGGATTAGTGGCTGGCAGGTGCCAGCCCAGTTGTCCGTCCCGCCAGCGGGAGAGCCAGAACTCAGCCTCCACGTCAGTGCGCCTTCTCGGGGGTCTCGGGCGGAGTCGCCGCCTCGCCGGGGATGGCGCGGCGTTCGGAGATCCACTCACCGAGGTCGATCAGCTTGCAGCGCTCCGAGCAGAACGGCCGCCAGCGATGGTCGGGATCCCAGGTGTGGGAACGTCCGCAGGTCGGACAGGTGACTTTCGGTGCCGGCATCAGGTGCAGGACGTGAGCAGGAACTCGACGTCTTCGCCGGGCGGAACGGGACGCGTGTCCAGCCCGGCCCAGCGCAGGAAACGGATGCTGCAGCGGTAGTGATTACCGCTGATCTGGGGGAACAGGTCGGACTCGGCCGGCAGCTGCAGGCGGAGCAGCTGCGCCGGCTGCTCCCGATCGAAGGTGACCTGGTGCACGCCCGCTGCGGCGACGAGCCGGTTGGGGCGGGCGTTTTCCCGCGTGACCCACAGCAGCTGGCCGATGGCCTCGCACAGGGGACGTACCCTGGCGACCCACTGGTCGAACTCCGCATCCAGGGCCTCGCGGGGCCGCGCCAGCCAATGGTGGAAGTCCGGCAGGTCGAAGGCACAGGTGCCGCCCGGGATGGCGCTGCGATGGTTGATGCCGGCGAGGAACTCCGAGTGCCTCAGCGGCTGCAGGTAATGTCCGCCGGCCGCGTTCAGCTCCTCGCGGCAGCGCATCAGCCGGGTCATGACCGCGCGCAGGCGGCCGGGGTCGACGCCAGGCTTGTCCTGGTACTCCCGCAGCAGCCCCAGCTGGCGCTCGAGGTCCTTCAGCACATCGCCGCGGGTGTCGCCGCGGGCGGTAACGGCCAGGATCTCGAGCAGGGCATCCACGGCCCCGCGCATCCCCCAGATGCCCCCCATGGCGGAGTGCTCGCTGAGCTTCTGCCACAGGAACTCCAGCCGCAGCAGCGAACGCATGCGCTCGCTCAGCGGATGCTCATACAGGACGGTGGAGCGAGTGTCCGTCATTGCACTATTCTGAGGCAGGGGTCGGGGAGGGTAAACCTTCCCGTGCCCCGGCCAGTGAGAGATACCGCACATGCAGGGCCTCTACCGCCCCCTGAAGGGCCTCCGGGCTGCCGGTATTGTCGATGAGGTCATCGGCCAGGGCACGGCGCTGTTCGCGGCTCGCCTGAGCCTGCAGCATGGCCCGGGCCGTGGCCGGATCGCTGCCGTCGCGCTTCAACAGCCGCTGCAACTGGATGTCTGCAGGGCAGTCGACCAAGAGCACCCGATCCACCCGATCCTGTCCGCCGCCCTCGACCAGCAGGGGAATTACCCAGACCTGGTAGACGCCACCGGCGGCGGCGGAGCGCCTCGCCAGCTCTGCGCGTATCCGGGGGTGCAGGATGGCCTCCAGCCGCCGGCGCAGGGCGGGGTCGGCGAACACCTGCTGGCGCAGCCAGGCGCGGTCCAGACGCCCGTCCGGGCCGAGCGAGCGAGTGCCGAAGCAGGCGATCACCTCATCGAGCGCCGGTTGACCCGGCTCGACCACGTCGCGGGCGATCTGGTCGGTATCGAACACGGGGACCCCCAGTTCGGTGAACAGGCCAGCAACCATGCTCTTACCGCTGGCTACCCCGCCGGTCAGTCCAACGATGAAGGTCATGCCGGCCCGCTCAACGCAGGCCCGACAGGCCCAGGTAGCCACCGACGATCTCAGGCCCCCAGAGCATGGCGATCCAGCCCGCACCGGCCAGGTAGGGACCGAATGGGATCGGCATGTCGCGACCCATCTTCCGGAAGACCATCAGGCTGATGCCGACCAGGGCGCCGACCAGCGCGGAGAGCATCAGGATCAGGGGCAGCATCTGCCAGCCCAGCCAGGCGCCCAACGCCGCGAACAACTTGAAGTCGCCGAAACCCATGCCTTCCTTGCCGGTGACCAGCTTGAAGCCCTCGAAGACCAGCCGCAGGAACAGGTAGCCGGCCGCGGCCCCGATCACGGCATCGCGGGTCGAGACGGGCAGCGGCCAGGGCGAGGCGGGGTCGTGGGCGAGGCTGGCCAGCAGGCCCAGCCACAGCAGCGGCAGGGTGATGGCATCCGGCAGCAGCTGGGTATCCAGGTCGATGCCAGTCAGGGCCACCAGGCACCAGGTGATGACGAGCGCGCAAAAGGCCTCGAAGCCGAAACCGAAGTGCCAGGCGACGGCTGCACTCAGCAGGCCCGTGGCCAGTTCCACCAGCGGGTAGCGCGGCGAGATGCCGGCCTCGCAATCTGCACAGCGGCCGCGCAGGATGAGCCAGCCCAGCACCGGCAGGTTGTGCCAGGCGCGGATCGGGTGCTGGCAGTGCGGACAGCGTGAGGGCGGGGAGACAAGGGACAAGGCTTCCCCCGGGTCCAGTTCGCGCCCTTCCAGTTCGGCGCATTGGGCGCGCCATTCGCGCTCCATCATGCGTGGCACGCGCAGGATGACCACGTTCAGGAAGCTGCCAATGGCGAGGCCGAGCAGGCCGGCCGCTGCCGCGAAGGCCGCAGGGCTTTGCTGTAGAAGGATCAGGGTGTCCACGGGCGACGAGCCAGGCGGCTCAGATGACGGCACCCATCTTGAAGATCGGCAGGTACATGGCAATCACCAGGCCACCCACCAATACACCCAAGATGACCATGATCATGGGCTCGAGCAGGCTGGACAGGCTGTCGACCGCGGTATCGACCTCGAGCTCATAAAAATCGGCCACCTTGGCCGCCATGGCGTCGAGGGAACCGGCTTCTTCGCCCACGGCAATCATTTGCACTACCATGTTGGGAAACAGGCCGGTGCTCTCCATGGCCCGCTGCAGACGGATGCCGGTGGCGACCTCGTCCTTCATCCTAAGGGTAGCTTCCTCATAGACGATATTGCCCGTAGCGCCGGCGACTGAGGTCATCGCTTCCACAAGGGGTACGCCCGCAGAAAACATCGTCGAGAGGGTGCGGGAAAAACGGGCTATCGCCGCTTTGACCAGAATTGGGCCGATGACCGGGATCTTCAACATGAAGCGATCGATGAACTGCCGCATGGCACGCGAGCGCTTGTGGAAATAAGCGAAGGCTCCTCCGACGCCCCCGAGAACTACAGCGATCATCCAGCCATCCGACTGCACGAAATTCGACATGTTTATGACCATGCGGGTAAAGGCTGGCAGGTCTGCACCAAAGCCCTTGAACAGTTCCTCGAACTGCGGGATCACGAATATCAACAGCACCAGAGTCACGATGATCGCAACCACCATCACCGCGGCCGGATAGAACAGGGCTTTCTTGATCTTTTTCTTTAGAGCCTCGGTCTTTTCCTTGTAGGTGGCCACCTTGTCCAGGAGGCTCTCCAACGCACCGGCCTGTTCGCCGGCTTCAACCAGGTTGACGTAAAGGTCGTCGAAATAGAGCGGGTGCTTGCGCAGAGCTTCGTGCAGGGCCGTGCCGGACTCGACGTCTGCCTTGATGTCGAGAACGAGCCGTTGCATCGCCGGCTTCTCGTGGCCGACGCCGACGATCTCGAAGGACTGCACCAGCGGGATGCCACTAGAAAGCATGGTGGCGAGCTGCCGACTGAAGATGGCGATATCGAGGGGGGTGATTTTCCCGCCCCCACCCTGAAACAGTTTGCGCTCGCGGCGAACGCGAACCGGCACGACACCCTGCCGGCGAAGTTCGGCCCGGACGTCCTTTTCATTGGAGCCGAGCGAGCGCCCCTTAACGCGGTTGCCTTTCCGGTCGGTGCCCTCCCATAGCCAAGGCGTTTCCTTGCCAGCGACTGCTGCCTGGGCCATGACTGCGTTACTCCACCGTGACCCGGTTGACTTCCTCGAGGCTGGTCATACCGGTGCGGACTTTATGAAGCCCTGAGGTGCGCAAGTCCCAGACGCCTTCCTTGCTGGCCTGGTCGCGGATGTCCGGCGCGCTGCCGCCGGCTAGGATGATGCGGCCGATGGGGTCGGTGACCGGCATGACTTCATAGATGCCCACGCGGCCTCTGTAGCCGTCCGTGCACTGGTTGCAGCCCACCGGGCGATGCACGCGGAACTTGGGATCGTTGGCCTCTTCCTCGGAGAAGCCTTCCTTGATGGCCGCTTCTACCGGGATCTTGACCGGCTCCTTGCAGTTCTGGCACAGCCGACGGGCCAGGCGCTGGGCGATGATCAGGGAGACCGCCGTGGCAATGGAGTAGGGCTTCACGCCCATGTCCATCAACCGGGTCAAGGACTGGGGGGCATCGTTGGTGTGCAGGGTGGATAGCACGAGGTGGCCGGTTTGGGAGGCCTTGACGG
>JAURMS010000287.1 GCA_030830595.1 Gammaproteobacteria bacterium
CTCGCTGCTGGATTTCATCGAGGACTTCACCAACCGTTTCCCTGCCTGCGTCGACGAGTACGAAACGCTACTGACCGACAATCGCATCTGGAAGCAGCGCACGGTGGGGATTGGGGTAGTCAGCCCGGAGCGGGCCTTGCAGCTGGGCTTTTCGGGTCCGATGCTGCGTGGTTCGGGCTTCGCCTGGGACCTGCGCAAGAAGCAACCCTACGCTGCCTATGCAGACATGGATTTCGACATCCCGGTGGGTGTAACGGGTGATTGCTACGACCGCTACCTGGTGAGGATCGAGGAGATGCGCCAGTCCAATCGCATCATCCGCCAGTGCATCGACTGGCTACGGGTACATCCCGGTCCGGTGATGCTGGCAGACCACAAGCTGACACCTCCCTCCCGCGAGGAGATGAAGGAGGACATGGAAGCGCTGATCCATCACTTCAAGCTGTTCACCGAGGGCTACACGGTGCCCGAGGGCGAGGTGTACTCGGCCGTGGAAGCGCCCAAGGGTGAATTCGGCGTCTGGCTGGTCTCGGACGGAGCAAACAAACCCTATCGGGTGAAGTGTCGTGCGCCTGGCTTCGCTCACCTGGCGGCCATGGACGAGATGGTCAGTGGGCATATGTTGTCGGACGTGGTGGCGATCATCGGCACCATGGATATCGTCTTCGGGGAGGTCGACCGTTGAGCCTGCTGTCCGAACACACCCGTGAGGAGATCGATCACTGGGTAGCCAAGTTTCCACCGGATCGCAAGCGCTCGGCCGTGATCGCCTCGTTGCGTGCGGCCCAGCACCAGAACGAGGGCTACCTGACCCAGGCATTGATGGACGCCGTGGCCGAGTATCTCGGCTTGCCTGCCATCCAGGTCTACGAGGTCGCCACGTTCTATTCTATGTTCGAGACGCGTCCGGTGGGCCGTATCCACGTGTCCGTGTGCACCAACATCAGCTGCATGCTGTGTGGCTCCGAGCGCATCGTGGAGGCCGTCGAGCGGCACCTGGGTATCAAGACCGGTCAGAGCACCCCGGACGGCAAGTTCTTTCTCAAGCGCGAGGAGGAATGCCTGGCGGCCTGTAACAACGCGCCGATGATGATGGTGGATCACGTCTATTACGAGAACCTCACGCCTGAGTCGGCTGTCGAGGTCCTGGAAAAGATCAAATGAGCGAGCAAGCACGCTTCCTTCGAAACCAGGTCGTGTTCAACGGCATCGATCAACCGGACAGTTGGACCCTGGAAGCGTACCGTCGTACCGGCGGATATCAGGCTTGGGAAAAGATCCTCAGGGAGAAGACTCCGCCGGAGCAGATCATCGAGGAGGTCAAGGCCTCCGGGCTGCGCGGTCGCGGCGGTGCGGGGTTCCCGACCGGCGTCAAGTGGAGCTTCATGCCGCGCAATGCGCCCGGCCAGAAATACATCGTGTGCAATTCCGACGAGAGCGAGCCCGGAACCTGCCACGATCGCGACATCCTGCGCTATAACCCGCACGCGCTCGTAGAGGGCATGGCCATCGGTGGCTACGCGATGGGTGTGACGGTGGGCTACAACTACATCAGGGGCGAGTTCCTGGCGGAACCGGTGCCTCGCTTCGAGGCGGCCCTGGCGGAGGCGTATGCGGCAGGGCTCCTTGGGCGCAATATCCAGGGCACAGGGATCGATTTCGACCTGCATACCTTCGTTGGCGCCGGCGCCTATATCTGCGGTGAGGAGACGGCCCTGCTCGAGTCCCTTGAGGGCAAGCAGGGCAAGCCGCGATTCAAGCCGCCCTTCCCGGCCAACTTCGGGTTGTACGGCAGGCCGACCACCATCAACAACACCCAGAGTTTTGCCAGCGTACCGACCATCCTCCGTAATGGCGCGGCCTGGTTCGCCGGCCTCGGTACCACCAACGCCGGTGGCACGGTGATCTTCTCGGTGTCCGGTCACGTCAATCGTCCAGGAAACTACGAGCTGCCGCTGGGCATTCCCTTCCGGGACCTGCTGGATATCGCCGGCGGCATGCGGGATGGACGTGCACTGAAGGCGGTCATTCCAGGCGGTTCCTCGGTGCCGGTTTTGCCCGCGGAGGCCATTCTCGACTGCACCATGGACTACGATTCGCTGCGCAAGGCGGGATCGGCGCTCGGCTCGGCGGCGGTGATCGTGATGGACGAGACGACCTGCATGGTCAAGGTGCTGGAGCGACTGACCCGCTTCTACCAGGCCGAGTCCTGCGGTCAGTGCACGCCTTGCCGAGAAGGCACCGGCTGGATGAATCGCGTCGTGGCCAGGATCCTGGCCGGCAAGGGTCGTATCGAGGACCTCGACCTGCTGGTCGGCGTCGCCAACCAGATCGAGGGGCACACCATCTGCGCGCTGGGAGATGCGGCGGCCTGGCCCGTACAAAGTTTCGTCAAGCGCTTCCGCCACGAATTCACCTACATGATCGAGCACGCGGGACAGAGCCTGGCCAGCGTGACCGCGAGGGCGGCGGCATGAGTTCGGACCTGGTGAACATCGAAGTCGACGGCCAGCCACTGCAGGCCCGCAAGGGGCAGATGTTGATCCAGGCTACCGATGCGGCGGGCATCTACGTGCCGCGCTTCTGCTACCACGAAAAGCTTTCGGTCGCCGCCAACTGTCGCATGTGCCTGGTGGAGGTCGAGAAGGCCCCTAAGCCGATGCCCGCTTGCGCCACGCCGGTCATGGAGGGCATGAAGGCATTCACCCGTTCGCCGCGGGCCCTGGCTGCCCAGAAGGCGACCATGGAATTCCTGCTCATTAATCACCCGCTGGATTGCCCGATTTGTGATCAGGGCGGCGAATGCGAGCTGCAGGACCTTGCCCAGGGTTTCGGCGGTTCGGTATCCCGGTTCAGCGAGCGCAAGCGAGTGGTGCGCGACAAGGACATCGGCCCGCTGGTCTCCACCGACATGACCCGGTGCATCCATTGCACGCGCTGTGTCCGCTTTACCCAGGAGGTGGCCGGCATGCAGTCGCTGGGCACCCTGGGGCGTGGCGAGAATATGGAGATCGGCACCTGGATAGAGCACGCGGTCACGCATGAACTGTCCGGCAACATCATCGACCTGTGCCCGGTGGGTGCATTGAATTCGCGGCCTTTCCGACATCGAGCACGCTCTTGGGAAATGAACCAGCATCCGCTGGTCTCGCCGCACGACTGTGTCGGCAGCAACCTGTTCGGTCACGTGTTGCGGGGGGAGTTGATGCGCGTGGTGCCGCGTCCCAACGAGGAGATCAACGAGACCTGGATCTCCGACCGCGACCGTTTCTCCTATGTGGCGGTCCGGTCTGCTGATCGCCTGCAGAAGCCCATGCTCAAGTCGGGCGGACAGTGGCAGGAAGTGAGCTGGGAAAGGGCCCTCGAGGCGGCCGCTGAGGGCCTGGGCAAGGCTGCCCGGGACGGGCAAGGTGTGGGGCTGCTCGGCAGCCCGACCGCTACCACAGAAGAGCTTTACCTGCTGGCGCGGATCGCCGAGGCCAAGGGCTGGCCCGTCGACAGCCGGCTGCGGCAGGTCGACTTCCGCGATCCCCTGGCCGGGCCCCAACACCCGCTGTTGGGACTGTCGATCGCCGACTATGCTGGCGTGTCGGCGGCCCTGGTGATTGGCAGCCGAGTGCGTCAGGAAGCCCCCATTCTGGCTCATCGCCTGAGGCAGGCTGCGGTGAGGGGAGGCGGGCGTATCAGCTTCCTGGATACCGAGCAGCAGGCGCTGCACTTCCCGGTCGATCAGCAATGGGTGCAGGCACCCTCAGACTGGCTTGCTACCTTGTTGGCGATTCTTAAATCCGCGGCTGAGCTCCGGGGCACTGCATTGCCGACACGCCTGGCGGCGGCCGCTGGCCTCGAGGCGTCACCTGAGCACAGGCAGGTGGCCGAGGCGCTGATCGGCGAGGGAAACAGGGTGGTCCTGCTCGGGCTGGTGGCGGCCCGTCATGCGGCGTTTGCCGACCTCCTCGCTGCTGCCCAGGCGCTCTGCGATCTCACTGGAGCCCAGCTAGGCCTGTTGAGCGAGGGACCGAATTCCGTCGGGGCTTCGATGGCGGGTGCGGTAGCTCACCGCGCCCTGGGTGGTGCGGCCCGTGGAGAGCCTCGTCTCACCGTGCAAGGCATGCTCGAGGCCCGGCTTGGCGCGTACCTGCTGCATGGTGGCATCGAGCCAGAGTTCGACCTGGCGCTGGCCTCGGCGACCAGTCAACTCGCGCAGTCGCCCTTCGTTGTGGCCCTGACCCCCTTCGTGACCGACTCCATGCAGCAATGGGCCGACCTGCTGTTACCCATCGGTACTTTTGCCGAGACGAGTGGCACCTACGTCAACGGCGAAGGGCGCTGGCAGTCGTTTGCGGGTTGTACACGACCCCTGGCCGACGCCCGTCCTGCCTGGAAGGTACTGCGGGTCCTCGGTAACCTGCTGGGCATCGCCGGTTTCGACTACGAGTCCAGCGAGCAGGTCAGGGACGAACTCCGCAGTCAGTTGGTTGAGTTGCCTGGGGGTCTCAGCGATCGCCCTGTGACACCCATGCCAGTGCCGGCCATCGAGCCGGTAGGCATGTACCAGGTGGACGCCCTGATTCGGCGCGCTGAGCCCCTCCAGCAGATGGTGCGCGCGGAGCCGTTGCTCAAGGCGGTGGGCGAGTGATCGACGCGATCATCAACACCTGGGAAGGGCTGCCCTCCATGTGGCAGGGCCTGCTCATCACCACGGCATCGGTCATCGCCGTGATGATGGGGGTCATTTTGTCGGTCGCGTTCACTACGCTGGCCGAGCGCAAGGTCATCGGCTACATGCAGCTGCGGAAGGGGCCCAACCGCATCACCTTGTTCGGCATACCCATCCTGCACGGCCTGGCCCAGCCGTTTGCCGACGTCATCAAGCTGCTGCTCAAGGAAGTGCTGATTCCGGCTCAGGCAGATCGGACGTTGTTCCTGCTGGCTCCCCTGATCGTCCTGGTGCCGGCCCTGACCGCGTGGGCAGTCATTCCCTTCTCGCCGGAATTCGTGCTCGCTGACATCAACGCAGGCCTGTTGTTCATCCTGGCGCTCACTTCCCTCGGCGTCTACGGGGTCATCCTGGCGGGCTGGGCCGCGAACTCCAAATACGCCTTCCTCGGTGCCATGCGCTCAGCAGCCCAGATGGTTGCCTACGAGCTGTCCATGGGGTTTGCCATCGTCGGCGTGTTGATGGCGGCAGGCAGCCTGAACCTGGGTGACATTGTCCGGGCCCAGCAGGGCGGGGCACTGAGCTGGTACTGGTTCTGGTTGTTCCCCCTGTTCGTGGTGTACTTCATTGCGGGGGTTGCGGAGACCAACCGGGCTCCCTTCGACGTGGCCGAGGGCGAGTCGGAAATCGTGGCAGGATTCCACGTCGAATACTCGGGTGCGCCGTTTGCGACGCTGTTCGCCTTGCCCGAATACGCGAACATGATCCTGATTGCTGCGCTGGCCTCGGTGATGTTTCTCGGTGGCTGGCTGTCTCCCTTCGAGGGTTACCTGCCTGCAGGCTGGTGGATCACGGAGCCGTCCTTTTTCTGGTTGTTTGCCAAGATCGGCTTCTTCATCTTCATCTACC
>JAURMS010000288.1 GCA_030830595.1 Gammaproteobacteria bacterium
TAGCCATCCACCAGTCCGGGCGTGATCTCGCTGCCGGCGGCTTCGATCAGCCGCGCTTCCGCCGGCACGGCGAGGTCGGTACCGACAGCCGTGATCACGCCATCACGGATGAGCAGGGTGCCATTCTCGATGACCTCGCCATCCAGCCCGGTGTGGATCCGGGCCCCGCGGATGGCAGTGACTTCGGCAAGCCCAGCCTGCACCGGAAGGCTGGCAAGCAGGAAAACGATGACTGCCTTCATGGACGCACCTCCGTGCTGACGTGCCCCAACGCAAAGTCGCTGACCGGTTGCCGGGCGGGATCCTGGCGGTCGAAGACCAGTGCCCCGTCGATGTAGACCTGATCCGCCAGCGTGTAGACACTGAACGGATCGTCGCTCCAGAGCACCAGGTCGGCCATCTTGCCGACTTCCAGCGTGCCGACCTGGTCGAGGATGCCGGCGGAAAGTGCCGGATTGCGGGTGATCCAGGTGACGGCCCGTTCCGGCGAGATGTCGAGGCCCATGCGACGTCCCGCGGCCACGGCCTTGGCCGTTTCCTGGTTGAGCCGCTGGATGCCGATTTCCGAGTCGGAGTGCACCACCGCGCAGGCACCGGCGGCGTCGACCATGGCGACGTTCTCGCGGATTCCGTCCAGCGACTCCATCTTGAAGCCCCACCAGTCGGCCCACATGGCCGAGCAGATGCCTTCCTCGGCGAGCAGGTCGGCAATCTTGTAACTCTCCACCGCATGATGGAAGGTGCCGATTCGGTAGCCGAATTCCCGGGCCACGTCGATCATCACCGCCATCTCGTCGGCGCGGTAGCAGTGGTTGTGGACGATGATCTCGCCCTTGAGGACGCCGGCCAGGGTTTCCAGTCGCAGGTCGCGCTTTGGGGGATCGTTGCGCTGGCCTGCAGCGCTACCGCCCTTGGCTTCGCCCGACTCCTTGCGCTGCTCGTATTTGTCCCAGTCCGCGACGTACCTGGCGGCCTCGATCCAGGCCGAGCGGTAACCCGCCACGTTGCCCATGCGGGTGGCAGGCGAACGATTCTTGCTGCCATAGACCCGTTTGGGGTTCTCGCCACAGGCCATTTTCAGGCCATAGGGAGCGCCCGGGAACTTCATGTCCTGTACCGTCCGGGCTGGGACGTTCTTGAGTGTCACGCTGCGCCCGCCGAACAGGTTGGCCGAGCCGGGCAGGATGACCATGGACGTGACGCCGCCGGCCAGCGCGGCGCTGAACCCAGGATCCTGAGGCCACACGCTGTGCTCGGCCCAGACCTCGGCAGTATTCGGGGCCGTGGCCTCGTTACCGTCGGAGTGGGCCTGGACGGAGGGGTTGGGGTACACACCGAGGTGGGAGTGGGCGTCGATGATGCCCGGCGTCACCCAGCGTCCCGCTGCGTCGATGACCACTGTCCCGGGGGGCGCCTCGAGGCTGGCACCCACCGCGGCAATCTTGCCCTCCCGCATCAGGACATCACCCCGTTCCAGGCCCGTGCCGTCACCGACCAGCAGCCGTGCCCCCCGGATGAGGGTGGGCGAGGAGGGGAGCGGGCGATAGGTGGAGGGAAACGGCGCCAGAACCGCTTCTGCAGCAGTCTGAAGCGACCTTTCCCCTGCCTGCGGGGTGACCGCGCACCCACCACCCAGGAGCAGCGCGAGCGGCAGGAACAGGCGTGCGGGACTGGGCATGCTAAGGCTCCTAGGCGACTGACGTCGGGGCATGCTAGCAGACGCGCCGACGTGGGCAAGCCCGCCGACGATGGCATCATGTGCCCATGAAACCGCCCACCATGTTGCCACTGGATCGCCAGCCCGTGCTGACGGCCGAGGACAGGATTCTGCGGGCCCGATGCTTTGCGGAGGAGATGTCAGCCCGTCGCAGCGTCAGGCACTTTTCCTCGGTGCCGGTCAGCCGCGAGGTGATCACCCACTGCCTGCGTGCGGCCTGCAGCGCGCCCTCTGGCGCCAACCAGCAGCCGTGGCATTTCGTGGCGGTCAGTGACCCCGGGCTGAAGCGCCGGATCCGAGAGGCAGCGGAGGCCGAGGAGCGGGAGTTCTACACGCGCCGTGCGCCGGCGGAATGGTTGCAGGCACTGGCGCCGCTCGGCACCGATGCCGATAAACCCTTCCTCGAACAGGCCCCCTGGCTGATCGCGGTGTTTCTCCAGCGCTTCGGCCAGGCGGCAAACGGCAGCCGGGCCAAGCACTACTACACCGACGAATCGGTCGGCATTGCCACCGGCCTCTTGATCGCTGCCTGTCATCAGGCTGGACTGGCCACCCTCACCCATACCCCCAGCCCGATGGGCTTCCTGAACGACCTCCTCGACAGGCCGCGCCGTTCCGAGCGCCCCTTCCTGCTGCTGGTCGTCGGCCTGCCGGCCGAAGGCGCAAGGGTACCGGCCATCTCGCGCAAGCCACTCGCCGAGGTGGTCAGCTTTCGGGAGGTGCCGCCAGCGACGGACTGACGACCCGGTCACCGGGACGGATCCCGAGCCTCGCCACGGTGCCAGCGAGCAACTCCAGGACACCGGCCACCGCGCCGTCGCTTTCCAGCGAATCCAGGCTGAGTGGGCGGGCTCGCTCGATGATGTTGACGATCCGTCCGCCGGGCGCGATGAACAGCAGGTCCAGCGACAGGTAGGTGTTGCGCATCCAGAAGCCCACCTGCTCCGGCGGGTCGAACAGGAACAGCATGCCCCGTGCAGGCTCCATCTCGCGAACGAACATCAGTCCCCGCGCCCGGGACTCGAAATCGTCGGCGATCCAGACCGTGAAGCGGTGAGGGCCTCCGGCCCCCTGCACCTCCAGCGACTCGCTGGACAGGTGCTCCAGCGACACGACGGGGTGTGGCCGAGCGGCTTGCGCAGGCCCGGCGAGGAGGCAGGCCATCGCGAGCAGCCACCCTGCGTGCTTCATCATGATCCGGAGTCTAGCCCGGCCGGGGGGGGTGCGCGGAAGTCGAAGGTGGTCAGCAGCAGTGGCTGGCCGTCGGTGAGGGAGCGGGCCGGACCCAGGCAGTAGCCCAGTGCCTCGATCGGCCCGGCAGGCTCGGTGGTGGTGCGCAGTTCCAGCAGGCACTGCCCCGCGCCCCGGGTGCCGAAGATGCGACCACCGGGTTCCTCCACTACGGTGAGGTTGAAGGGAATGGGTTGGCCGGTCAGTTCCGCCGGCACCATCGGCGGGGCCAGCACGAGAGTGAGTTTGCCTCCCCCCGCCAGGTCGGCCGTGAAGCGAAACCGCAGGCCCTGGCCGTCCGGACGACGGGTGGTTTCGCAGTCGAGGGCCTCGCCGCGCCACTCGAGATCCAGTTCCAGGGCACCGCGCAGGCGTCCGGTGAAGTATCCGGTGTCATCCGCGAGGCAGGCCGCCCCCGCCTGGTCGGGCGCCAGCAGTGCCCAGAGCAGCCCGACAGTCACCTGAGTCCGCATGCGTGGACGCTACCACACCCGGCTGACGCCGCATTGTAGGGACGCCCGGCGGCCAAGCGGTTACCATGGAGGGGCAGGTCAGGGAGTGAGCATGGAGCCTATCTCGCAATCCCGACGTCGCTCGGGACGCTTCGTCAGCAGGTTGACCCGCGGCACGCTGGCCGTGATCCTGGCCGGGGGCCGGGGCGAACGCCTCAAGCACCTGACCACCCACCGCTGCAAGCCGGCTACCCCGTTCGGGGGCAAGTTCCGCATCATCGATTTCGTGCTGTCCAACTGCCTGAATTCGGGGATCCGCCAGATCGCGGTGCTTACCCAGTACAAGTCGCATTCGCTGATCCAGCACGTGCAGCGCGGCTGGGGATACCTGCGTGGGGAGTTCGGCGAGTTCATCGACGTGGTGCCGGCCCAGCAGCAGGTCGGCGAACACTGGTATCGCGGCACGGCGGATGCGGTGTTCCAGAACCTGGACTACATCCGCGAGCACCGGCCGACCCACGTCCTGGTGCTGGCGGGTGATCACGTTTACAAGATGGACTACGGGCCGAGGATCGCCCTGCATCTCGGGAGAGGTGCCGACATTACCGTCGGCGTCGTGGAGGTGGCGGTCGACGAGGCTCGCGAATTCGGCGTGCTGACCGTCGATGCCGACAACAAGGTCCTCAAGTTCACCGAAAAGCCCGCGGAGCCTGACTCGA